>DOOK01000226.1:6080-6964 GCA_003512805.1 Erwinia sp.
GTTCCTTCTCAGAAAATTGCGCCAGATCGACATCACGCAGTGAATCTTTATTGAAGAACTTTGCGCCCGCTTCGCACTGCTGACGCCGCGTGTTGTACTCGCTGCCGACCAGATTGCGGCGGAAGTTAGAGTTAATAATCACCACGGCGATATCTTCCGGCATCGGTACCGGTCGCGTACCCAGCGTGCGGCAATCCAGCAGCATGGCATGATCTTTCTCGCCCAGCGCCGAAATCAGCTGATCCATGATGCCGCAGTTACAGCCGACAAACTGGTTTTCCGCTTCCTGGCCGTTTACGGCAATCTGCGCGCCGTCCAGCGGCAGATCAAACAGGTGGCGAAACACGGTGCCGACCGCCACTTCCAGCGAGGCGGAGGAGCTCAGGCCCGCACCCTGCGGCACGTTGCCTGCAATGACCATATCCACGCCACCGAAATCGGGGCTGCGTTTTTGCAGATGTTTGACCACGCCACGGACGTAGTTTGACCACATCTGGGTGTCATGTGGCACGATCGGTTCATCCAGCGAAAAAATATCTTCCTGATTTTCATAGTCGGCGGCGATGACACGCACCTGGCGATCGTCACGCTTAGCGCAGGCGATAACAGTCTGGTAATCAATGGCGCAGGGCAACACAAAGCCGTCGTTATAGTCGGTGTGCTCGCCAATCAAATTAACACGGCCCGGCGCCTGGAAAGTTTGCGGCGCAGCATAGCCAAATTTCTCGCTGAAAAGCTGTTGGGTCAAAGTTTTTAAATGCATGGTTATGCTCCGGTCTCGCGGAAATGAATATCGCTGACGGCACGCAGACGTTCAGCCGCCTGCTCCGCCGTCAGGTCACGTTGGGTTTCGGCCAGCATTTCATAGCCAACCATAAACTTTC
>DOOK01000227.1 GCA_003512805.1 Erwinia sp.
CTGCACACCAAATCAGGCGAGTATATCAATGCCGATTTGATGGTCTGGGCCGCAGGCATCAAAGCCCCGGACTTTATGAAAGAGATTGGCGGGCTGGAAACGAACCGCATTAATCAGCTGGTAGTAGAGCCAACGCTGCAGACGACGCGCGATCCGGACATCTATGCGATTGGCGACTGTGCATCTTGTGCCCTGCCTTCAGGGGGATTTGTGCCGCCTCGTGCGCAATCCGCTCACCAGATGGCGTCGCGCGTGCTGGATAATATTCTGGCGCAGATGAAAGGACGCGAACAAAAAGCCTATGTTTATAAGGATCACGGCTCGCTGGTTTCGCTCTCTCGTTTCAGTACGGTAGGCAGCCTGATGGGTAACCTGATGCGTGGCTCAATGATGGTGGAAGGCCGTATTGCACGGTTTGTTTATATTTCGCTTTATCGTATGCATCAGGTCGCGCTGCACGGCTATTTCAGAACCGGGCTGATGATGCTGGTTGGCAGTATTAACCGGGTTATTCGTCCGCGGCTTAAGCTGCACTAAGTAAAATCAGGACCGCCTGAACTGGAGTTATCGGGCTTATAGCGCTCTGTGGCTATAAGCCTTCTCCCCGTCTCCTCCCTCCTAAGAACTCTCTTAAAAGCTTTTAGATTTGACTTTAGGTGATTATTTCGTCCTGAATTCTTATTGTCATTACTGGTCCTGATAAGCAAACTTTACCTGACAAAGCGCGTCGCGTACGGCCCGGTTCCGGTGGCAGGCGACGATGCGTAATAACTGTTTCAGGAGAGAGCCCTGTGAATAAATCAATGTTGGCAGGTATTGGAATCGGCGTAGCGGCCGCGTTGGGTGTGGCTGCGGTAGCAGGCATGAATGTATTCGAGCGTGGGCCGCAGTTTGCTCAGGTGCTCTCCGCGACGCCAATTAAAGAAACCACAAAAAATCCACGTCAGGAATGCCGTAACGTTACGCTGACTCACCGTCGCGCCGTGCAGGATGAAAACCGTATCGCCGGTTCCGTACTGGGTGCGGTAGCGGGTGGCGTGTTGGGTCACCAGTTTGGCGGCGGACGTGGACGTGATGTGGCTACCGTAGCGGGCGCGCTGGCTGGCGGCTACGGCGGTAACCAGGTACAGAGCGCCCTGCAGGATCGTGATACCTATACGACCACCGAGCAGCGCTGCAAAACCGTCTACGACAAGCAGGAAAAAACGCTGGGTTACGACGTCACCTACAAAATTGGCGACCAGCAGGGCAAAATCCGCATGGATAACGATCCCGGTACCCGCATTCCTTTAAACAGCAACGGCCAGCTGATCCTAAGTGGTCAGAACCAGGCGTAAGCCAGCTGGGTTGCCGTAACCAAAGCATAAGCATCAGCCTCCTCTTTAGAGGGGGCTTTTTTTTGCCCGGCCAAATGGGGTTACCCGCCTCCCTGAAATCCTGAGCTGCTGATAACGAAACAGGGGTTTAAACCAGGTTGTTTCTGAATTTACTCTGCATGGTGTTGACCTTATTAAGGGAGTTGGTTAGGACTTTGGGTGTCTTTTACATGACTTAAGTTAAATTTATATTGTTAAGCCTTATCATATCAACATTATCCCGCCTGACCCCGTAGAAAAACGACTTAAGATAACCTGAATGGCCCGCCGCGATAAGAGGGCTTGGTGCCTCTTTTTGATATAAATTATTGTTATATATTAAATAATTTCTTGCTGTCATTCCGGGCTTCGCCCAAAAGAACTTTTCAACCCGTCCTCAGGATTTTTAGTTACCCCCCTAATTAGTTAGTTATGTTGCTTTTTTAATTAACTCAAACCAGCCCCTAACGTAAGTTTTTTGTAAGTTTTTTCTTGAGGTTTGCCGCCGTGGGTGCATAATGTGCGCATAAAAATACCTTATACATATTTTGTTACATATTTGGTGGGTGCAGCGATGCAGGGCAAAAAAGGAATAAGCGGCGGCATGGTGCTGGCGATCGGGGTGCTTATCGGCTGCGGTACTGCTTATGCCGCGCCGGGCGATGAGCAAATCCAGCACCAGCAGGAACAGCAGAAGGCTCGCCAGCAACAGCTGACGCCGCAGGCACCTGATGTTCGGCTGGCAGAACCTGTCCCCGCACCTTCGCGGATAACTTTTCCGGATGAGAAACCCTGCTTTACGCTTCATCGCGTCTCGCTTTCCGGCCAGCAGGCGCTGCCGCACTGGGTGCCGTTGCAGCGGCTGGCAGACCAGGCCGTCGGCCATTGCCTGGGCGTGCAGGGCATCAATCAACTGATGAGCACGCTGCAAAATCGCCTGATCAACCACGGCTGGGTGACCACAAGAGTGCTGGCACCGCAGCAGGATCTGCGCCAGGGCGAGCTGAAACTGCTTATCGTGCCGGGCAAAACGGGCAGCGTAACCCTGACGCCTTCTTCCTCCCACTATGCCAGCCTGTGGTCGGCCATGCCGGCCCATACCGGCAACCTGCTGGATCTGCGTGATATCGAACAGGGGCTGGAAAACCTGCAGCGTCTGCCCACCGTAGAGGCGCACATGGCGCTGCGTCCCGGCCAGCAGCCGGGGGAAAGCGATATTGTTATCGAACGTACCCAGCGTCGTTTCTGGCGTGTGGGTGCATGGCTGGATGACTCCGGCACGGAGAGCACCGGACGCTATCAGAGCGGGGTGATGCTGGCGCTGGATAACCCGGCCTCCTTAAGCGATCTGTTTTACCTTACCGCCAGCCGCGATCTGGGTTTTGCCGGCCGGAAGAGCAGCAAAAGCCTGGCGGGACACTATTCGGTACCGCTTGGCTGGTGGCTGGTGGGCGTCACCGCCAGCGACTATGACTATCATCAGACGGTGGCGGGCTACAGCCGCGATTTCCTTTACGCCGGTAAAAGCCGCTCGCTGGATCTGCAGGTCAGCCGCGTGCTGCACCGCAACGCCACGTCTAAAACCACCGCCAGCGTGGACGTGCTGGTAAAAGATTCGCGCAATTTCATCAACGACACTGAGGTGGTCAGCCAGCAGCGCCGCACCAGCGCCTGGCGACTGGGACTTTCGCATCGCCACTATCTTGGCCCGGCCACGCTGGATGCGGGCGTCAGCTATCAGCGTGGAACTCGCTGGTTTGGCGCGCTGCCCGCGTGGGAAGAGTCTTATGACGACGCGACCTACGCTACCGCTTTATCAAAAATTCTCACCTGGCAGGCCGGGCTGAACGCGCCGTTCACGCTGGGAAAACAGCAGTTAAGTTACAACATCCAATATCGGCGGCAGATGAGCAACACGCCTTTGACGCCGCAGGATGAGTTCGCTATCGGCAACCGCTGGACGGTACGCGGCTTCGACGGTGAAAGAACGCTGAGCGGCAGCCGGGGCTGGACGCTGCAAAACACGCTGGCCTGGCGAACGCCGTTGCCAAGCCAGGAACTTTACCTGGGCGTGGACTATGGCGAAGTGGCCGGACACAGCACCGCGCTGCCCGGCCATCACCTGGCAGGCGGCGTCACCGGACTCCGCGGCAATATTGGCCCGGCGAACCTGAGCTACGACCTCTTTGCCGGGGTGCCACTGTCGAAGCCCGAAGGCTTCAAAACCGATCCGGCCACCTTCGGCTTCAGCCTTAACTGGAACTACTGATCCTTCAGCCTCAACCGGACCGACCCATCTTTCAGCCTCAACCGGCACTACCGATCCGCTCCTCTGCCTGACAAGGGACTGTGCGCATTATGAACAAGCTTTGCTATCGCATTATTTTTAATAAAGTTCGCGGCATGCTGATGGTGGTGCCGGATATCGCCCGCAGCGGCTATTCGCGCGTTGCGCGCAGCCGGCAGCGTGCCTCGCGTGCCCAAACGCAAGTGCGCATCAGTCCGCTCAGTTTTGCCCTGTGGCTGGCCGCTGGCGCGGTCACCTTACCGGCGCAGGCGAATATCGTGGCCGACAGCGGCGCGCCCGGTAACCAGCAGCCGACGGTAATGTCGACCGCCAACGGTCTGCCGCAGATTAATATCCAGACGCCGAACGGGCAGGGCGTTTCGCGCAACACGTACAGCCAGCTTGACGTTGACGAGCGCGGCGCCATCCTGAACAACAGCCATCAAAACACGCGCACCCAGCTGGGCGGCATGGTGGCGGCCAACCCGTGGCTTTCAAAACAGGAAGCCAGCGTCATCCTCAATGAAGTCAATAGCCGCGATCCCAGCAGGCTGAACGGCTTTATCGAGGTGGCCGGTAAACGTGCGGCGGTGGTCATCGCCAACCCGGCCGGCATCACCTGCAGCGGCTGCGGCTTTATTAACGCCAGCCGCAATACCCTGACCACGGGCCAGGCGGTGATGGAAAACGGCCAGCTGAAGGGCTTTGACGTGAATGGCGGCCGCATCAATATCACCGGTAAAGGCATGCAGGACAGCGAGGCAGACTATACGCAGCTTATCGCGCAGTCGGTCACGGTTAACGCCAGGATCCACGCCCATGAGCTTAACGTGGTCACCGGTAAAAATCAGGTCTCGGCCGGGGGCAACGTAACGGCGGTAAAAGCCAGTGATGACACTAATCGTCCCGCTTTTGCGCTGGATGTGGCGGCGCTTGGCGGCATGTATGCTAACAAAATCACCCTGACCGGCACCGAGAAGGGCGTCGGCGTGCGCAACGCGGGAGAGCTGGGCGCCAGCGTCGGTGAACTCAAACTGAGCGTGGACGGCAGGCTGGAAAACAGCGGCACGCTGCAAAGCGGTGGCGATCT
>DOOK01000220.1 GCA_003512805.1 Erwinia sp.
CGCGGGATTTATGCCTGACCGCGGTATTGCTCATCGGTGACTTTTTCAAGCCATTCCACGACGCTGCCATCCTGCGCTTCCTGAATAGCGATATGGGTTAGTGCCGTGCTGGCACTGGCACCGTGCCAGTGCTTTTCAAACGGCGGGATCCAGACAACGTCCCCAGGACGGATTTCGCGCGCCGGTTCGTCCCAGGTCTGCACGTAACCAGAGCCTGCGGTAACAATCAGCGTTTGGCCCAGCGGATGCGTATGCCAGGCGGTGCGTGCACCAGGTTCGAAGGTGACGCTGCCGCCGCTGGCACGGGCAGGATCTTTGGCTGCAAAAAGCGGATCGATGCGTACCGTGCCGGTAAACCACGCTTCAGGACCCGCATACGAGGCCTGAGTACCACATTGATAAATATCAGTCATAAATTTTCTCCTGAAGTAAAGCGCCAGACAGCCATGCTATCGGGCGGCAGTGGCTTATAACAGTAAGGCAAAAGCAGCGGCGAGATAAGCCCGCAAATCCGAATGACCTGATGAGTTTTATTCATAAACAGGCTGTGTAAAGCGCCCTTCGGGTAAAAGGGCGGAATTAAAGCGACATCTTTTTTACTACGGCCGGGCTGTTTAGCCATCCGTCCTCAGATACCGCACAAAAGGCGATAATTTTTTTGCCTGAAAAAACGCCAATTCTGCCGCTTTATTCGCCATTTTTAGCTGTTTTTGAAGAGATTTACTTACTAAATCATTTAGTTAAGTCATTAATAATTTGTAGTACTAATTGGCAGGCGGCGGCGTCAACCTTCTGGCAGGATACGCATCCACGCAATGTGCATCCGGTTCAATAATTTCCATGAAGTGGTTTACCCGAAACGCGGTACTTTTCTCCGCTAAAACCTGTCTGGCCGCCTTTCTGGCACTGTATATTTCGCTTGAACTTAATTTTGAAAAACCTGCCTGGTCGCTGACGACGGTATTTGTGGCTTCACAGCTCTATTCCGCCGCCACCATTTCCAAATCGATCTTTCGTCTGCTGGGCACGGTGCTGGGTGGGCTGTTTATTTTTCTGATTTATCCGGAAACCGTACAGTATCCGCTGCTGTTCAGCCTGTGCGTCTCGCTGTGGGTGGCCATCTGCCTTTATCTTTCACTGCATGACCGCACGCCAAAAAGCTATATCTTCATGCTGGCAGGCTACAGCGCCGCCATTATGGGGTTTCCTGGCGTGGTATCGCCGCTCTCCATCAGCGATATCGTTATCTCGCGGATTGAGGAGATTACGCTGGCGATTATTTGTAGCAGCCTGGTACACCAGCTGATCCTGCCTGTTTCCATGCGTAGTCTGCTGGAGCAGAGCGTCAGCGTCTGGTATCTGAATGCGCAGAAGCTGTGCCACGAACTGATTACGGTCAGGCCAAAAGATAAGTCGCTGGCGCGGGAAGATATCCTGATCCAGATGGCAAACTATCCGGCCAACGTAGAAACGCTGATTGTCCATTGCGTTTATGAAGGCGATGCGGCGCGGAAACTGATCAGGCTGGTCAGCGTACAGTACCATCACCTTTCGTACCTGATCCCTACACTGACCGCTATCGAAGCGAGGCTAAGCATTCTGGCCGAACAGCAAATCCTGTTTCCAGAGGAAGTCACGGACGTCTTTGCTCATTTTATTAGCTGGCTTAACCGGGGAGAAATCACAGAGACGGCAGAAATGCAGCAGCAGCTTGCCGTGACCCAGACCCTGCTGAAATGGCGCTGGCAGAATGGGGTACTCGCGACGGAGGAGAGCATTTTACTGATGGGGCTGCTGGAGCGGCTGGCAGATTTTGTGCGGATCGCCGGCGCTTATCAGAGCGTCAGCGTACTGGTCAGCGATCTTTCCGGCGATACCAGCCTGGCGAGAGCGTCGCGAGCGGAACGCCATATCGATAATGGCTTGCTGCTGCTTTCGGCCGCCACGGCTTTCCTGGCCACCTTTATTTCCAGCCTGTTCTGGATCGGCAGCGGTTGGGCCGACGGCGCCACGGCGCCGATGATGGCGGCCATTGTCGCTTCCTTTTTTGCCAGCATGGATACGCCGCTGGTGCCGATGAAAAGATTTATCAAAGGCGTATTTATCGCGTTGGCAATCAGCCTGTTTTACGTGGCCTTTTTGATCCCCCAGGCGACGACCTTCGAAGCCCTGCTGCTGATCCTGACGCCAGGGTTACTGCTGCTGGGCCTGGTTATCGCCAGACCCTCAACCAATCTGATCGGCATCAGCGTGGCAACGCAAATCCCGGCTTTTTTAGGCATGACTCACCACTTCACGCCCAATCTGACCGGCCTGATCAATACGGCCGTCTCCTCGATGGTGGGAATTATTGTGGCGGTGACCATCACGGCGCTGATCCGCAACAAGCGACCTTCCTGGACCGCTAAACGCACGCTGCGTAAAGGCCTGCGCGATCTGCTGAGGCTGGTGAAAGAGATTGAGCGGAATGGCTCCTCGCTGCTGGGGCGGCAGCATTTTGTGGTGCGCATGCTGGATCGGGTCAATATAATCCTGCCGCGCATGCGTCTGGATCCGCACCCCGACCTGGTGTCGGGCGGTAATTTGCTGACGGAAGCCTGGCTCGGCGCTAACTGCTATGACTACTATGCTCGTCACCGTGACCTGCTGGAAAGCTACCATCTTGACAGTGGGCAGATGTTTCACGAGCTGGGATTGTTTTTAAAGCGGCGCATGAAGTCGTTGCAGACACAGCCGCATCAGCATTTGCTGGAGGAGCTGGATCTGCTGCTGCTGAGACTGGAAGCGCTGGCGGTGAAAGACGAGGCTCTCTTTGCGCCCCTGTTTTATCTGTTTAACGTCCGGCTGTCGCTTTTCCCGGGGCAGCGCTGGCCAGACAGCGCTTTATTAAAAACGCTCCGGCGTTAAGTGCAGTTCACGGCGGCCAGTCGCCAGATAAGCCTGCATCTCGTCTTCCGGCACCATTCCGCCGCCGGTCGCCCATACCAGGTGCGTGGCCCGGGCCATCGTCTCCGCGCTGAGGCGATGGCTTGCCAGATAGTCGGCGCTAAGGCGTTGTGGCCCGGCCATACCGGCCAGCGCTGAAGGTTCCAGGCAAATATTTTCGGTGGTGGCCAGCGCGGCAAGCAGGCGGTACATCGTTTCATCGCTGAGCGTATAGCAACCGTCGATCAGCTGCGCCATCGCCCGACCAACGAAACCGGAGGCGCGGCCTACCGCCAGGCCATCCGCTGCCGTTTTATTATCCAGACCGATATCGGCGACAGAAACCGCCTCGTGCAGCCCCGTACTCATCCCCAGCAGCATACAGGGCGAATGCGTCGGTTCCGCAAAGAAGCAGTGAACGTCATCGCCAAAGGCCAGCTTCAGACCAAAGGCAATACCGCCAGGCCCGCCACCTACGCCGCAGGGCAGATAAACAAAGAGCGGGTGCGCGGCATCTACGGTTCTGCCCGCCGCCTGAAGCTGCGCGCGCAGGCGCAACCCCGCCACGGCATACCCCAGAAACAGGGTGCGGGAGTTTTCGTCATCAATAAAAAAGCAGTGTGGATCCTGCTCCGCCTCGCGACGTCCCTGCGCTACGGCTACGCCGTAATCCTCTGCATACTCCACCACGCGCACACCGTGTGAGCGTAACTTCTCTTTTTTCCAGGCGCGCGCATCGGCAGACATATGCACCGTAACGTCAAAGCCCAGCGTGGCGCTGATGATACCGATAGAGAGGCCCAGGTTGCCGGTTGAGCCCACGGCAATACGCTGCTGGCCGAAAAATTCCCGCAGGCGTGGCGACAGCAGAAGTCGGTAATCCGCCTCTTCTGTCAGTAGGCCTGCGGTGATGGCAAGCCGTTCCGCGTGGGCAAGCACTTCATAAATGCCGCCGCGCGCTTTAACCGAGCCAGAAACAGGCAGATGGCTGTCTTTTTTCAGCCACAGCGCGCCGGGAATAGCGCCTTTTTCCGTCGTCGTCAGCCACTGCTGCATGGCGGGGATAGCGACAACCGGCGATTCGATAATGCCGCCTGCCGCTGCGGTTTCGGGAAAAGCCTGTGCTAACAGTGGCGCAAAGCGCTGTAGCCTGGCTTCGGCTTCTTGTGCGTCCTGCCTTGTCAGGCCAACATGCTTTAACCCTTGTTCCGCCGGGGCGGCATGAGGGTTAAACCAGGTGATGGCTTTTAGCGTTTGAAGCTGGCTTACAACGGGGTGCTGCAGGAAGTTATCTGACATGGCGGCAGGTTGCTCAGCAAAGAGAAGGGCGCATGGCAAGCTACACTCACCGACACGCAGGGTGTGGATGAGTGTAACTTTCTCTTTCCGAATGGGAAAGGTCAGGCGTTAGTATTCGTCTTCCTTGATATTGGCCAGCGGAGCCAGAACCGTGT
>DOOK01000224.1 GCA_003512805.1 Erwinia sp.
CCTCAACTTATGAAGAAGACGGCGAAGCCCATCCAACCCAGGCCCGCGATAAAATTATGGTGCTGGGCGGTGGGCCAAACCGTATCGGTCAGGGTATCGAATTCGACTACTGCTGCGTACATGCCGCGCTGGCGCTGCGCGAAGACGGCTTTGAGACCATTATGGTCAACTGTAACCCGGAAACCGTTTCTACCGATTACGACACGTCCGATCGTCTCTATTTCGAGCCGGTAACGCTGGAAGACGTGCTGGAAATCGTGCGCATTGAGAAGCCAAAAGGCGTGATCGTCCAGTACGGCGGCCAGACGCCGCTGAAGCTGGCGCGTGCGCTGGAAGCCGCAGGCGTGCCGGTTATCGGCACCAGCCCGGATGCGATTGACCGCGCCGAGGACCGTGAGCGTTTTCAGCAGGCGGTCGATCGCCTGGGCCTGAAGCAGCCCGCCAACGCAACGGTGACCGCGCTGGAGCAGGCGGTAGAAAAAGCGGCGACTATCGGCTATCCGCTGGTGGTTCGTCCTTCTTACGTGCTGGGCGGACGCGCCATGGAAATCGTTTACGACGAAGTGGATCTTAAGCGTTATTTCCAGACGGCGGTTTCCGTTTCCAACGATGCGCCGGTGCTGCTGGATCGCTTCCTGGATGACGCGGTAGAAGTGGACGTTGATGCCATTTGCGATGGTGAGCGCGTGCTGATTGGCGGCATCATGGAACATATCGAGCAGGCTGGTGTGCACTCCGGTGACTCCGCCTGTTCCCTGCCGGCCTATACGCTGAGCAAAGAGATTCAGAACGTTATGCGTCAGCAGGTCGAAAAGCTCGCCTTTGAGCTTTGCGTGCGTGGCCTGATGAACGTGCAGTTCGCGGTAAAAGATAACGAAGTGTATTTGATTGAAGTTAACCCTCGCGCCGCGCGTACCGTGCCGTTTGTCTCTAAAGCGACCGGCGTGCCGCTGGCAAAAGTGGCCGCGCGCGTGATGGCAGGCAAAACGCTGACAGAGCAGGGCGTAACGGAGGAAGTCATCCCGCCTTATTACTCGGTGAAGGAAGTGGTGTTGCCGTTTAATAAATTCCAGGGCGTCGATCCTATCCTTGGCCCGGAAATGCGCTCCACCGGCGAAGTCATGGGCGTGGGCCGCACCTTTGCAGAAGCTTTCTCGAAAGCGATGCTGGGCGCGCAAAGCAACATGAAGAAAAGTGGCCGCGCGCTGCTCTCCGTACGTGAAGGTGACAAAAAACGTATTGTGGACCTGGCCGCCAAGCTGCAAAAACTGGGTTTTGAGCTGGATGCTACCCACGGCACAGCAGTGGTATTAGGCGAAGCGGGTATCAATCCGCGGCTGGTCAACAAGGTGCATGAAGGCCGTCCGCATATTCAGGATCGCCTGAAGAACGGCGAGTACGCCTATATTGTGAACACCACGGCCGGACGGCAGGCGATCGAGGATTCTAAACTGATCCGCCGCAGCGCCCTGCAGTACAAGGTGCACTACGATACTACTCTGAACGGCGGCTTCGCGACCGCAATGTCGCTAAATGCCGACCCGACCGAACAGGTCATCTCCGTGCAGGAAATGCACGCGCAGATTAAACAGGCTTAAAGCGCGTCCGTGTCTCCTCCCCATCCCCGCCTCGGCGGGGATTTTTTTATCTCTCTATGTCCCCCGCAGTAATAAACCGTTTTGTGACGCCTTTAAAGTTAATGCGTTAAAAAATGCGGCAGGCTTTCTACGCCGCCGAAACGTCGGCGCGATAATTCCCTTATCACGGATGAAACAATGAAAAAAAGCGCTGTCGCTCTGGCCTGTTTGGCCATTATTTCGCTGGCTCATGCGGCCAAAGATGTTACTACAAAACCGGATTTGTATTTTCTACAGGAAACGCAATCGCCCGACAGCTTGATGCTTTTGCCACCGCCACCGGCGACGGACAGCATTGAATTTCTCAATGATAAAGCGCAATACGAACGGGGTAAAAGCCTGCGTGATACGCCTCGTGGCAAACAGGCCTGGCACGACGCGCAGATAGAAGGCGACGGCGTGGCCGCCGCTTTTTCTACCGCCTTTGGACGAGAAATCAGCAAGAGCAAGACGCCAGTGCTTTATGGGCTGTTAATGAAAATGCGTGAGGATGCCGGCGATTTGGCCACCCGCAGCGCCAAAACCCACTATATGCGTATTCGTCCCTTTGCTTTTTATCACGAGCCGACCTGCCGTCCCGACCAGCAGCAGACGCTGTCCACTAACGGCTCTTATCCATCCGGCCATACGGCCATTGGCTGGGCAACGGCACTGGTGCTAACGGAGATCAATCCGGCGAGGCAGGATGTCATCCTTAAACGCGGTTACGACATGGGCCAGAGCCGGGTGATCTGCGGCTATCACTGGCAGAGCGATGTGACGGCTGCCCGTATCGTCGGTGGGGCTATCGTGGCTCGTTTGCATGCCGATGAAAACTTTGTCGGGCAACTACAAAAAGCGAAAGATGAGTTTAACCATCCGGCGTCGGTTCGGTAAAGCCGCGCGGCGCGGAAAATGCAGTGGCCCTTTGGTTGAGTTTAACCGAAGGTTTTATAAGACGAAAAAAGCCCCGCCGGTTGTTATACCGACGGGGCTTTCATTTATAAAGAAGCGGTCAGGAGAGGGCGACTTTGATACCGAAAGCGATCAGTACGGTCCCTAACAGCCTGTCGATCAGCTTCTGCGCGCGGGCCAGACCACGACGGACGGGAGGACTTTGGATGAGTATCACCAGCGTCGGCCACCAGATGGAAGAGAGCGTTAAAATAATGCCGGCATACCAAATCTTTTCGCCCAGGCCAGAATGCACGTTAAGCACCTGCGTAAACATCGACAGAAAAAACAGCGTGGCTTTAGGATTCAGCAGATTGCAAAGGTAGCCCTGCATAAAGGCCTTCTTTAAGGAGGTGTTTTCCGCCTCAATGTTGCTGAGATCCATTTTGCTGCCGCCGCGTGAAAGTAATGCCTTAACGCCGACGTAAATCAGGTAAGCCGCCCCGGCATACTTCAACAGCATAAACAGCCATGGCGTAGTGGTAATCACCACTGCCAGACCGGCGACGCAATAGGTCATATGCGTCGCTACAGCACAGTTGACGCCAAGCGCCGTCATTAATGCGGCACGGCGAGGATAGCGTGCCGCATTTTTAATAATCAGGAAAAAATCGGGACCGGGCGAAAGCATGCCCAACGTCGCAATCGTGACGATAAGTAAACTGGTTTCTAACATGATGTTCTCAGGGTTCAGCAGAAGAGAGAAACCCCTAAGGGTTTGCCGAGGCTATTTTAGCCTGAAGCACTGACAAATGACACGTCGCCGCTAAACCTTTACTTAATTCGCCACGCTTTGCTATCGACGAAACTTTCGCCTTTCCGTATGATGGCGCCAATTTTACACCTTGTGAGTATTCTCAGATGATAAGCCTGATTGCAGCCATGGCGACCGACCGCATTATCGGGATGGAAAATGCCATGCCGTGGCATCTGCCCGCCGATTTGGCCTGGTTTAAAAAGCACACGCTGAACAAACCGGTCATTATGGGGCGCCGTACTTTTGAATCTATCGGCCGCCCGCTACCGGGCAGGCTGAATATCGTGATCAGCAGCCAGCCAGGCGATGCGGAAGGCGTAAGCTGGGTCTCTTCCATTGAAGAGGCACTGAAAACGGCCGGGGACGTTGAGGAGATCATGGTCATCGGCGGCGGACGCGTTTATGAGCAGCTGCTGCCGCGCGCTGGTCGCCTGTATCTGACGCATATTGATGCAGAAGTGGAAGGAGATACCACTTTCCCTGACTACGAGCCGGATCAGTGGCAGTCGACCTTTAGCGAGTTTCACGATGCGGACGAGAAAAATACGCACGGTTACTGCTTCGAAATTCTGGATCGACGTTAATCAAAAGGGCGGATAATCTCCGCCCTTTTTCGTTAGTCTTCCCGCTCGCGGTACGACGGCTGGGTGAACCAGGTTTTATCTTCCCAGCGCAGCATCGTCAGCACGCCGCCCCAGCAGCAGCCCGTATCCAGCGCCAGAATAGTCTCCGGCGTGCCTTTCCCTTCCAGCGAAGCCCAGTGGCCGAACGCAATGGTATAGTCACGCGACACCGGACCTTGAAGGGTAAACCACGGCTTTAGCGGTGCCGGGGCCGAAGCGGGCGTATCTTTGCAGATCATATCCAGCTGGCCGTTAGGAAAGCAGAAGCGCATCCGGGTCAAGGCGTTGGTGCTGAAGCGCAAGCGCGCCAGTCCGCTCAGTTCCGGCGTCCAGTTGTTCGGCATATCGCCGTACATCGCATCCAGAAACAGCGGATAGGTATCGCTGGAGAGCACGGCTTCAACCTCGCGTGCGCAGCTTTGCGCTGTGGCAAGATCCCACTGCGGCGTAATACCCGCGTGCGCCATCACCAGCTTTTTCTCTTCATCGACCTGGATCAGGGGCTGTCGACGCAGCCAGTTAATCAGCTCGTCAGCATCTTCTGCCGCCAGCAACGGCGTCAGGCGATCTTTAGGCTTGTTGCGGCTGATGCCGGCAAACACCGCCAGCAAATGCAGATCATGATTACCCAGCACCACTTTCACCGCATCGCCAAGCGAGCGAACATAGCGCAAGACTTCCAGCGAAGCGGGGCCGCGTGCAACCAGATCGCCTGTCAGCCAGAGGGTGTCCCGGGCGGGATCGAAAGTCACCTGGGCCAGCAGCGAGCGAAGCTCGTCATAGCAGCCGTGAATATCGCCAATCAGGTAAGTGCTCATAAACAATCCGAACCTCAGCGCCGGACCAGCGCCCGGATCGCAATCAGAATTAGTGTATGTGGCTGGGAATGGCCAGCCGGAACACCGGGATCGCCACGCGGAAGGCTTCGCCTTCGCTGTCGATCATCTCATAGTGTCCCTGCATGGTGCCCATAGGGGTTTCCAGCACGGCGCCGCTGGTGTACTGAAATTCACTGCCGGGCGCAATGTGCGGTTGTTCACCGATCACCCCTTCGCCCTGAACTTCCGTTTCGCGGCCGTTGCCGTTAGTAATCAGCCAGTAGCGGCCCAGCAGTTGAACGGAATGACGCCCCAAATTACGCAGGGTAATGGTGTAGGCAAAAACGTAGCGGCTCTCTTCCGGCGCGGATTGCGACGCAATATAAGCGCTCTGAACATGCACACAAACTCGGGGCGTATCCATAGTTAACTCTCCTGCGGCGTCTGTTGGGGATGCGCAGACAACCAGTTCGCCAGCTGGCAGTACTGAGCGACAGAGATGTTTTCCGCGCGCAGCGTCGGATCGATATTCATCTCCTGCAGGACTTCCAGCGTAAACAGATGGCCAAGGCTGTTGCGCAGCGTTTTACGGCGCTTGCCGAACGCTTCGGTGGTGATCCTGCTCAGGACTTTTATATCCTGAACCGGGTTTGGTAGCGATGCATGCGGCACCAGGCGTACCACGGCGGAATCCACTTTCGGCGCAGGCGTAAAGGATTCCGGCGGGACTTCCAGCACGGGGATCACCTGACAATAATATTGCGCCATTACCGTCAGACGACCATAGGCTTTGCTGCCGGGCCCGGCCACCAGGCGGTTCACCACTTCTTTTTGCAACATAAAGTGCATGTCGCGGATCGCATCAGTATAGCTGAAAAGGTGGAACATCAATGGGGTAGAGATGTTATAGGGCAGGTTGCCGAAGACGCGCAGAGACTGGCCTTTTTCACGAGCATAGGCCGCGAAATCAAAGGTCATGGCATCCTGCTGAAAAATCGTCAGCTTAGGGCCCAGGAACGGATGGGTCTGCAAACGAGCCGCCAGATCGCGGTCGAGTTCGATGACCGTCATCGCTTCCAGCCTGTCGCCAACCGGTTCGGTTAACGCGCCCAGACCGGGGCCGATTTCAACGACCGCCTCACCGGACTGAGGGTGGATTGCAGAGACGATACTGTCAATAATGTACTGATCGTTAAGGAAGTTCTGGCCAAAACGTTTGCGGGCGAAATGGCCCTGATGGACGCGATTATTCATTACTGCTCTTAATCATGGTAATGGCGAGGTTAAGCGCCGTAATAAAGCTGCCCGCATCCGCGCTGCCCCGGCCTGCCAGCTCTAAAGCGGTGCCGTGGTCAACGGAGGTGCGGATAAAGGGCAGGCCGAGCGTGATATTAACCGCCCGCCCGAAGCCCTGGTATTTCAGTACCGGCAGGCCCTGGTCATGATACATCGCCAGAACCGCATCGGCATGTTGAAGATATTTAGGCTGGAACAGCGTATCCGCCGGCAGTGGGCCGGTCAGCTGAATGCCGCTGCGCCGAAGCTCGTCGAGCGCGGGAATGATGACGTCAATTTCTTCACGTCCCATATGGCCGCCTTCGCCCGCGTGTGGATTAAGACCGCAGACAAAAATATGCGGCTGCGCCAGGCCGAACTTGCTTTGCAGATCGTCATGCAGAATGTGGATGACTTCATGCAGGCTGTCGCGGGTGATGGCGGCAGAGACATCTTTTAACGGCAGATGCGTAGTCGCCAACGCGACCCGTAGCGCTTCCGTTGCCAGCATCATCACCACGCGGGAACAACCCGCGCGCTCGGCAAAAAACTCGGTATGGCCGCTGAACGGGATGCCCGCATCGTTAATCACGCCTTTGTGCACCGGTCCGGTGACCAGCGCTGCGAACTCGCCGTTTCGACAACCGTCGCAGGCGCGAGCCAGCGTTTCCAGCACATAGTGACCGTTAGCGACGCACAGCTCGCCCGCTTTTACCGGCTGCGGCACGGTTACGGGCAGGACGGTCAGGGTTCCGGCAACCTGCGGCCGGGCAGCAACGCCCGGCTGGTATTCACGCAGCGTCAGAGGGAGACCCAGCTTTGCTGCACGCTCGCGCAGCAAAGCTGGATCGGCGACGACGACCAGTTCAACTGGCCAGTCGCGCTGGGCCAGTTGGAGGGTAACATCGGGACCAATCCCGGCAGGTTCGCCGGGAGTGATCGCCACGCGCATATTACTGAGCATTGGCATCCAGAATTTTCACATAAGCAGAGGCGCGCTGCTCCTGCATCCAGGTTTGCGCTTCTTCTGCAAATTTACGGTTAAACAGCAGGCGGTAAGCACGCTCTTTCTGCGCCGCGTCGGTTTTATCCACCTGGCGCGTATCCATCAGCTGAATCAGATGCCAGCCGAAAGAGGAGTGCACTGGCGCGCTCATCTGGCCTTTTTTCAGCTTCAGCAGCGCATCACGGAAGGCAGGATCGTACACCTCCGGCGAGCTCCAGCCAAGATCGCCACCCTGATTGGCAGAACCGGGATCCTGAGAAAGCTGTTTAGCAGCCTGGGCAAAAGTGGTTTTGCCGCTGTTGATCTCCGTTGCAACCTGAGCCAGTTTCTGGCGAGCCTGATCGTCGGTCATGACCGGCGATGGCTTAAGCAGAATATGGCGGGCGTGCACTTCCGTCACGGAGATATTCTGCTTGTCACCGCGGACGTCGTTCACCTTCAGGATATGGAACCCCACGCCGGAACGGATCGGGCCGATGATATCGCCTTTTTTGGCCGTCACCAGCGACTGGGCAAACAGCGAAGGCAGTTCCTGAATTCGGCCCCAGCCCATGTTGCCGCCTTTCAGCGCCTGAGGATCGGCAGAGTAAGTGATAGCCAGCTTACCGAAGTCTGCACCGCTCTTAGCCTGACTCACCAGTTGTTTAGCCAGGTTTTCCTGATCGTCCACCTGTTGCTGAGTCGGATTTTCCGGCAGCGGCAGCAGAATGTGACTGAGGTTCAGTTCAGTAGAGGCGTTATTCTGTGAAGAAACCTGGGTCGCCAGCGAATCCACTTCCTGCGGCAGAATAGTCACGCGACGACGAACTTCATTGTTGCGCACTTCGGCAATCGTCATCTCTTTGCGGATCTGCTCGCGATAAGTGGCGTAGTTCATGCCGTCGTAAGCCAGACGGCTACGCAGCTGATCGACGCTCATTTTATTTTGCGCAGCAATGTTAGCAATCGCCTGATCGAGCTGGTCATCCTGGATCTGGATACCGGCCTGTTTCGCCATTTGCAGCAGGATATTATCCATGACCAGACGCTCAACAATCTGATGACGAAGCGTTTTATCGTCCGGCAGCTGTTGACCCGCCTGCTGGGCCTGGCTTTTCACCGACCGCATCATACCCTCGACGTCGCTCTCTAATACCACGCCGTTATTGACTACGGCGGCTACTTTATCAACAACTTGCGGTGCTGCAAACGCGGAGCTGGCGCTAAGCGCAGCTCCCAGGATCAGCATTCTCCAGTTCTTCATACTTTTTCCATTTTTCTATCCGCACTGCGGGTTGGCATACTAATTATCACAACATCAGAAAGAGCGCTGATAAGGCAGGATGCCCTGACGCAGCATTTGCCCGGTGCCCAGGCCATAAGATGAGCTCAGGCCGCGCAGCTCAATGTTGAACGAGATTTTGTTGTCATACTTACTGCTGTCATTTTCCCAGTTGGTGATCTTACGTTCATAGCCCAGGCGAATAGCGTAGCAACAAGAACTATACTGTAAGCCCAGCAGCTGATCGGCAGGCTGTTTAGCTTTGGTATCGTAATACCAGGCGCCGACTACCGACCAAGCATCGGCGATCGGCCAGCTGGCCGTGGTACCCACCTGCGAAATGCCCTGTTGATAGCCAGGGTTAGTGATCTGGCTGAGCGTCTGCTGAATATATTCGGGGCTGGTGTAGCGATAGTTCAGCTGCACCATACGGTCTGCATCCCGGCGATATTCCAGCACGGCATTGCCCTGAGAAACGTTATCAATGCGGGTGTCATACTGCACACCGCCGCGCGCTCCCCAACGATCGCTAATCTTCCAGTACGTGTCGCCCGCCCAGACCAGGCTACCGCGATCGTCGCTGTCCGCATTCTCCAGCCCGGTACGGGATGGGGTAAACGAGTAGATTTGACCAATGGAAGCGTTAAAACGTTCAACCAAATCGTTATCAAATATTCGCGTGGTGACGCCGCTGGTCAGCTGATTGGCTGAAGCGATGCGATCGAGGCCGCTGTAGGTGCGGTCGCGGAACAGGCCGGTATAGTCACTTTGCAGCAGCGTGGAGTCATAAGAGCGAATAGTGCTCTGATCGCGATAAGGGATATAAAGGTACTGCATACGCGGTTCCAGCGTCTGCGTGTAACCTTCAGCCCAGTTCATATCCCGATCGAAAACCATTTTGCCATCAACCTTGAACTGCGGCATAACGCGGTTCACGTTGCTTTTCAGCTGGTTGACCTTGCTGGTATCAACATTATTGTTGTAATACTCAATATCGTCCTGCTGGTAGTGCGTGGCTAACAGCTTCGTTTCGGTGTTCAGGCTGCCCCATCCGTTGGAAAGCGGCAGATTGATGGTTGGTTCCAGATGCAGACGAGTCGCATCCGGGTAACGTTCGTTAACGTTAGTAAACTTCACCGCCTGCGCGTAAAGATGCGTATTGAACGGGCCAACGTTGTCCTGGTAATAGTTGAAATCAAACTGCGGTTCGGCGCGGTAAACGTCATTATTCGTCTGGGTAGAGAAAATCTGGAACTGTTTGGTGGACAGCGTGGCGTCCCAGTTTTTCTCTGCATAGCCTACGCTGAACTTCTGCGTGACGTAGCCATCGGTGGAATCGCCGTAGGTGGAGTCCAGATCGGTGAAGTAGTAAGGATCGCTGACCTTGGTGTAATCAACGTTAAAACGCCAGTTCTGCTCGTAAACGCCAGAGTGTTTCCAGAAGAAGAGCCAGCGGTTGGAATCTTTGTCATCAGTAATACCGCGCGTGGCGGCATCTTTATTGTACTGATCGTCGCTTGGCAGGTAGTCAAATTCAACCAGACCCGCGCCTGCTTTAGTCAGATAGCGGAACTCGTTCTGCCACTGCAGGCCGCGCTTGCTCATATAATGCGGCGTGATGGTGGCATCAGCCTGCGGCGCAATATTCCAGTAGTAAGGAAGAATAAATTCAAAGCCGTTGGAGCTGCCGTATTTCGCGTTGGGGATTAAAAAACCCGAACGGCGGCGGTCGCCAATAGGCAACTGCAGATAAGGACTGTACAGCACCGGCACCGCGCCAATTTTGAAACGGGCGTTCCAGATTTCGGCTACCTGCTCTTCACGGTCCTGAATCACTTCTGTTCCTGCCACGCTCCAGCTGTTATCACCGGGCAGGCAGGAAGTAAAAGTCCCGTTTTCGAGGATGGTATAACGGTTTTCACCGCGTTGTTTCATCTGATCGCCGGTACCGCGTCCCTGACGGCCTACCATTTGATAGGTGCCGTTCCAGACGTTGGTGTCTTTGGTATTCAGATTCGACCAGGCTTTCGGCCCTTTCAGGATGACCTGATTATCGTCGTATTGCACATTACCCAACGCGTCAACGGTACGCACCGGCACCGTCTGACCCGGTTGTGGTCGCTGGTGCAACTGCACCTCGTCGGAAAGCAGACGGCTGTTGCCTTGGCGAATATCGACGTTGCCGGTAAATACCGCATCATCAGGATAGTTGCCTTTCGCTTGATCCGCGTTGATAGTAACCGGCAGTTCATTGGTATTTTTACCCTGAACCAAAGGCCGGTTATAGCTCGGTACACCCAGCATACACTGCGAGGCGAGGTCATCTGCCAGACCCTGCTGGCTGTAGAGCGCTGAGCCGATAAGCGTGGCCAGCAAAGTAGGTAGTCGTTTTTTCATACGCGGTATCGAAAATTCCGTGATAGCTGGCATCATGCCGACAAACGGTCAGAGACTAACGCACTCAACTGCGTTGCGCTAGTGTTATCCAGGCTGTTTGACCGCGTTGCCGTTAGGCTCAGAGATAAATGACGGGTATGATAATGCAATTTTTA
>DOOK01000441.1 GCA_003512805.1 Erwinia sp.
CACATAACCCACGATATCGACAGGTTCCGCCGGGTTAAGCACCGGCAGCTGTTCGCTGGCTTCCGTTTCGCCCTCTATAACCGGCGCGGCGTACCATGGCTGGATAGCGCTGTTCAGCAGGGCGCTGGAGAGCGAAGCCAGGCGATGTTCGTTAGCCAGATCCAGACCGGCGGAGTTTTGGCGATTCACGCCATACAGGTCGCGCGGCAGGGGGATTTTCGGATGCGGCAGGCCAATCGCGCCTTCAGTACGGGCCAGTTTTTCAATTTCGTCGACCGGATCGGCAACCAGATCTTCAATCTGTAGCGTGTTATCGGCAATGCGGTTAACAAATGAGGTGTTAGCGCCGTTTTCCAGCAGGCGGCGCACCAGGTAAGCCAGCAGGGTTTCGTGTGTGCCGACGGGCGCATAGATGCGGCACGGACGGTTAAGCTTGCCATCGGCCACTTTGCCGACCACCTGCTCGTACAGCGGCTCACCCATGCCGTGCAGGCACTGAAACTCATACTGACCAGGGTAGTAGTTATTGCCCGCCATCTGATAAATAACCGCCAGCGTATGGGCGTTGTGCGTCGCGAACTGCGGATAGATCAGATTAGGTACCGCTAACAGCTTACGGGCGCAGGCCAGGTAAGAGATATCGGTATAAACCTTGCGGGTAAATACCGGATAGCCTTCCAGACCGTCCATCTGAGCGCGTTTGATTTCGCTGTCCCAGTAAGCACCTTTCACCAGACGGATCATCAGACGGCGACGGCTGCGCTGGGCCAGATCGATCAGCGCGTCGATCACAAACGGGCAGCGCTTCTGATAGGCCTGAATAACAAAGCCGATCCCGTTCCAGCCTTCCAGCTCCGGTTCAAAGCAAAGTTTTTCCAGCAGATCCAGCGACAGCTCCATGTTCGCCGCAACGATCAGTTCGCCGGTGCTTTCGTCGATATAATCTTTAGCGACGACTTTACCCGCGATATATTCAACCGGAACTTCAATATGCCCAACGGCATCTTTTTCCAGCTGACGAATATGGCGTGCTGTAATACGACGGCCTTTCTCAACGTAAACCGTTCCGTTGGCTTCGATATCGAAGGAGGCAGTCTCACCGCGCAGGCGCTCAGGCACCAGTTCCATCTGCAGCTTGTTGTTGCGGATCTCATACACGATTTTGTCAAAGAACAGGTCAAGGATCTGCTCAGTGGTGTAGTTCAGCGCGCGCAGAATGATGGTCGCTGGCAGCTTGCGGCGACGGTCAATACGAACGAACAGGTTGTCTTTCGGGTCAAACTCAAAGTCTAACCAGGAACCACGGTAAGGGATGATACGTGCGTTATACAGCACTTTACCCGACGAGTGGGTTTTACCCTTATCGCTGTCAAAGAAGACACCAGGACTACGATGCAGCTGAGAAACGATAACGCGTTCTGTACCGTTAATAACAAAGGTACCGTTATCGGTCATGAGCGGAATTTCGCCCATGTACACTTCCTGCTCTTTGATGTCTTTTACGGTACCTTCCGGCGCTTCACGCTCGTAGATCACCAGACGCAGTTTTACGCGCAAAGGAGCAGAATACGTGACGCCACGGATCTGACACTCTTTCACATCAAAGACGGGTTCGCCTAAACGGTAGCTTACGTACTGCAGCTCAGAATTACCGCTATAGCTTTGGATAGGGAATACGGAACGGAATGCCGCTTCCAGACCATATTGACCTTCCGGATCTTGCTCGATGAACTTCTGGAACGAGTCAAGCTGGATAGAAAGGAGATAAGGAATGTCCAGAACCTGCGGACGTTTTCCAAAATCCTTACGAATGCGTTTTTTCTCGGTATAGGAGTAAACCATAGGGTTCCTCAGCTCGCTGAAAAGTAGAACCTCTCTGTCCGTTCAGGGGGGACAGTTCATGCAACACTATTTTGTTGGCCGGAATGAACAGCTTCCGTAATACCTCTTTCTATCACTCTTAAATCATTTCGTTGCCGTGCAAGGCAGGGAACCCTGCGGGGAAGCAATATATTAAGGCGTCGATAGAAAAAGACATTAAGCAAATCAGTGACTAAACGGTGTGAAACGCCACTGACGCTTTACAGCGCAAAAAGGCTGGTGACCAAAAAGTCACCAGCCATCAGCCTGATTAACTCAGACTGCAACCTGAAAGGTTGGCTTATTTAACTTCAACTTCTGCGCCAGCTTCTTCCAGAGATTTCTTCAGAGCTTCTGCGTCGTCTTTGCTGATGCCTTCTTTCAGGGCAGCAGGTGCAGACTCAACCAGGTCTTTAGCTTCTTTCAGGCCCAGACCAGTTGCGCCACGTACGGCTTTGATTACGGCAACTTTGTTAGCGCCGATAGCTTTCAGTACAACGTCGAACTCAGTTTTTTCTTCAGCAGCTTCAGCCGGGCCTGCAGCAACAGCTACAGCAGCAGCAGCAGAAACGCCGAATTTTTCTTCCATAGCAGAAACCAGCTCAACAACGTCCATTACAGACATAGCCGCTACTGCTTCCAGAATTTGATCTTTAGTGATAGACATGACAATTGTTCCTGTGAATCAGAAATAGTTTATACGTTAAAGTGCAACAGGCAAAAAGCTTATGCAGCTTCTTTCGCGTCGCGTACGGCAGCCAGGGTGCGGACCAGTTTGCCTGCAGCGGCTTCTTTCATGGTCGACATCAGACGTGCCAGTGCTTCTTCGTAAGTTGGCAGAGTTGCCAGACGGTCGATATTCGCCGCCGTGATCAGCTCACCTTCAAAGGCCGCAGCTTTGACCTCAAATTTTGCATTCGCTTTCGCGAACTCTTTGAACAGACGAGCAGCAGCGCCCGGGTGTTCCATAGAGTATGCAATCAGGGTCGGACCAACAAACGTGTCTTTCAGGATCTCAAACTGAGTTCCTTCAACGACGCGGCGCAGCAGGGTGTTACGAACAACACGCATGTAAACGCCAGCTTCACGACCTGCTTTACGCAGTTCAGTCATTTTGCCTACTGGTACGCCGCGAGAATCCGCAACTACCGCAGACAGCGCGCCTTTGGCTACTTCGGTGACTTCAGCAACAATCGCTTGTTTGTCTTGAAGATTTAATGCCATTAGCTTTTGCTCCTGGATTTTTACCGGAGAAGGATTCCTCCGGAACTCACATCACCTGCCAACCGAAGTCGGCAGGCGCTCATACACGGTGAGCAGAATCCAGCAAAGACTATAAAAATATTCTTCAGGTTCTGTCACCGTCTACGCAGGAAATTAAGTTTCTCGCGAAACACCTGCGGTCTTGGACGGAGGCCTGGATAAGGCCAGGCTCCAACCGAAAATTCTGGTTCTGTATATTAACAGAACAACGGGCCAAAGATTCTAGTCGAAAATTTCGCCCGCGTAAAGCAGATTAGTTAGCTACAGCGTTCAGGCCAGCCTGATCAACTGACACACCTGCACCCATAGTGGTGGAGATGCTAACTTTCTTGATGAAAACGCCTTTTGCCTGAGAAGGTTTCGCTTTTTTCAGCGCAACCAGCAGGGCTTCCAGGTTTTCTTTCAGCTTATCGGACTCGAAATCAACCTTACCGATAGTGGTATGGATGATGCCGTTTTTGTCGTTACGATAGCGAACCTGGCCCGCTTTAGCGTTTTTAACCGCTTCAGCAACGTTAGGAGTAACGGTGCCGACTTTCGGGTTTGGCATCAGACCGCGTGGACCCAGAACCTGGCCCAGCTGGCCAACAACGCGCATTGCATCCGGAGATGCGATAACCACGTCAAAGTTCATTTCGCCTTTTTTGATCTGGTCAGCCAGATCTTCCATACCTACCAGCTCTGCGCCAGCTGCTTTAGCAGCTTCAGCGTTTGCGCCCTGGGCAAATACGGCAACGCGTACTGAACGACCGGTACCGTGTGGCAGTACGGTTGCACCGCGCACGTTCTGGTCAGATTTACGAGCATCAATGCCCAGATTTACTGCTACGTCAACGCTTTCTACGAACTTGGCCGTTGCCAGTTCCTTCAGCAGAGCGACAGCTTCGTTGATGTCATACTGTTTAGTTGCATCAACTTTGTCACGGATCACGCGCATGCGCTTGGTCAGCTTAGCCATATCTTAGTCCTCTACCACCAGGCCCATGGAACGAGCAGTACCTTCGATTGAGCGAGTCATCGCTTCAACGTCAGCACCAGTCATGTCCGCAGCTTTGGTTTCTGCGATTTCACGTACCTGAGCACGGGATACTTTACCTACTTTGTCTTTGTTCGGCTTGCCGGAACCAGACTTGATACCCGCCGCTTTCTTCAGCAGTACAGCTGCCGGAGGCGTTTTGGTAACGAAGGTGAAAGAACGGTCAGAATAAACGGTAATAACAACCGGCGTTGGCAGACCTTTTTCCAGGGATTCTGTTTTGGCGTTAAACGCTTTACAGAATTCCATGATGTTAACGCCCTGCTGACCCAGTGCCGGACCAACTGGCGGACTTGGGTTTGCCATACCAGCTGCAACCTGCAGCTTGACGTAGGCTTGTACTTTCTTAGCCATGATATTTCCTCTATTGGGTTCAATCGCTCGGCAAAGAGCTCCCCGTAATTAATATTCACGCGCTGTAGCAGCGCATAAAAACAAAAGGCGCGAAATTGTAGGGCAATTTCGCGCCTTCCGCAACCGTTATTCCGGTCTTTGGCTTACATTTTATGTAGGCCGATCAGCCTTTCTCAACCTGTCCGAAGTCCAGCTCAACCGGCGTAGCGCGGCCAAAGATAGAAACGGAAACTTTCAGGCGGCTTTTCTCATAATCCACTTCTTCGACCACGCCGTTGAAATCAGCAAACGGACCGTCGTTGACGCGGACCATTTCGCCTGGTTCAAACAGGGTTTTCGGACGTGGCTTATCGCCAGCAGACTGCAGGCGGTTCATGATCGCGTCGACTTCTTTATCGCTAATAGGTGCCGGACGATCGGATGTACCACCAATGAATCCCATGACGCGAGGCACGCTACGCACTAAGTGACAGCTTGCATCGTTCATGACCATTTGTACCAGAACATAGCCCGGGAAGAACTTGCGTTCGCTTTTGCGACGCTGACCGCCACGGATTTCAACCACTTCTTCGGTTGGCACCATGACATCGCCAAAAAGCTCTTCCATGTTATGTAATTTGATATGCTCGCGCAGCGACTGGGCTACACGGCCTTCAAAGCCGGAAAACGCCTGAACGACGTACCAGCGCTTTTTTGGAGCTTCAGACATCTCAGAACCTCAGGCCAGTGATAAACGATACCAGACGGACCAGAATACCATCCAGTCCCCACAAAATCAGTGACATCACGGCAGTAACCGCGGCAACGATTAACGTGGTATGCAACGTTTCCTGACGAGTCGGCCAAATAACCTTGCGAACTTCTGTGCGCGCTTCGCGGGCAAAAGCCAGGGTTGCTTTGCCCTTTGTCGTCAGCAGCGCAATGCCACCTGCTGCTGCGATCAGGATTACAACGGCCAGCGCGCGCAGCGGGAGGGTGACATCACGATAATAGTAGTTGCCGACCACGGCCACGAGCAGTAGCAGCGCCACGCCTAACCACTTTACCGTTTCCAGTCCACGCCCGCTCCCTTGAGCTTCGGTATTAGCACTCATAAACCAACCTGCCACAATAGATCAGAAACTATTTTGCCCCGTAATACGCGGCAACCGAACCGAATAATGCGCTCAGGCGAAACTCGGCATATAACGCCGTGCTACAGAGCCTGCCTCAGCAATGATTATGGTTGAAAATCACTGATGAGCCAGGTTCTATGTTACAGCGTGCAAAAAGGGCATCAAATGATGCCCTCTTCTTGTGCGTTGCGTCAAATATTATCAGCGATTAAGCGATAACTTTAGCAACAACACCCGCGCCAACGGTACGACCACCTTCACGGATTGCGAAACGCAGACCGTCGTCCATTGCGATTGGGTGGATCAGGGTAACAACCATTTTGATGTTGTCGCCTGGCATAACCATCTCAACGCCTTCTGGCAGTTCGATGGTACCGGTCACGTCAGTTGTACGGAAGTAGAACTGTGGACGGTAGCCTTTGAAGAACGGAGTATGACGGCCGCCTTCGTCTTTGGACAGGATGTAAACCTCAGACTCGAACTGAGTGTGTGGCTTGATGGTGCCTGGCTTAGCCAGAACCTGGCCACGCTGGATATCTTCGCGCTTGATACCGCGCAGCAGGATACCACAGTTCTCGCCCGCACGGCCTTCGTCCAGCAGCTTACGGAACATCTCAACGCCGGTACAGGTTGATTTCACGGTATCTTTGATACCGACGATTTCAACTTCTTCACCCACTTTAACGATACCGCGCTCTACACGACCGGTAACAACGGTACCACGACCGGAGATGGAGAATACGTCTTCGATTGGCAGCAGGAACGGCTTGTCGATTGCGCGCTCTGGTTCCGGGATGTAGTTATCCAGGTGACCGGCCAGCTCGATGATTTTAGCTTCCCACTCTGCGTCGCCTTCCAGCGCTTTCAGCGCGGAACCGTGAACGATTGGCGTGTCGTCGCCCGGGAAGTCGTACTGTGACAGCAGGTCACGCACTTCCATCTCAACCAGTTCCAGCAGCTCTTCGTCATCAACCATGTCGCACTTGTTCAGGAACACGATGATGTAAGGAACGCCAACCTGACGACCCAGCAGGATGTGCTCACGGGTCTGCGGCATTGGGCCGTCAGTCGCAGCAACAACCAGGATAGCGCCGTCCATCTGCGCAGCACCGGTGATCATGTTTTTCACATAGTCGGCGTGGCCCGGGCAGTCAACGTGCGCGTAGTGGCGAGACGGGGTGTCATATTCAACGTGAGAAGTGTTGATGGTGATACCACGTGCTTTTTCTTCTGGCGCGTTATCGATCTGATCGAATGCACGAGCAGAACCGCCGTAGGTTTTAGCCAGAACGGTGGTGATAGCAGCAGTCAGGGTAGTTTTACCGTGGTCAACGTGGCCGATAGTACCAACGTTGACGTGCGGTTTGGAACGTTCAAATTTTTCTTTAGCCACGGCGATATTCCTTACTTTCTGTGCTCTCCCCTGTGGAAAGGAGAGCACGGGATCAATTGGTTAAACCCGATTATTTACCACGGGCTTCAATAACAGCCTGAGCGACGTTGTTTGGCGCGTCATCATACTTCAGGAATTCCATGGAGTAAGATGCACGGCCTTTGGTGATAGAACGCAGCTGTGTAGCATATCCGAACATTTCAGACAGCGGCACTTCAGCGTGGATCACAACGCCAGTCACGTTGGATTCCTGACCGCGCAGCGTACCACGACGACGGCTCAGGTCACCGATAACGTCACCAGTGTTCTCTTCAGGCGTTTCAACTTCAACCTTCATGATTGGTTCAAGCAGCACAGGCTGTGCTTTCTTAAAGCCATCTTTAAAGGCGATAGATGCTGCCAGTTTAAACGCCAGCTCAGAGGAGTCAACGTCATGGTAAGAACCGAAGTGCAGACGCACGCCCAGATCAACTACCGGGTAACCCGCCAGTGGACCGGCTTTCAGCTGTTCCTGAATGCCTTTATCAACCGCAGGGATGTATTCGCCAGGAATAACACCACCCTTGATGTCGTTGATAAATTCGTAGCCTTTCGGGTTTGAACCCGGCTCCAGTGGGAACATGTCGATAACAACATGACCATACTGACCGCGACCACCAGACTGCTTGGCGTGTTTACCTTCGATGTCAGTTACTTTAGAGCGAATCGCTTCGCGGTAAGCAACCTGAGGTTTACCGACGTTCGCTTCAACGTTGAATTCACGCTTCATGCGGTCAACGATGATGTCGAGGTGCAGCTCACCCATACCGGCGATAATAGTCTGGTTAGACTCTTCATCAGTCCATACGCGGAATGATGGGTCTTCTTTAGCCAGACGGCCCAGAGCCAGACCCATTTTTTCCTGGTCAGCTTTGGTTTTCGGTTCTACAGCGATAGAGATTACCGGCTCAGGGAATTCCATGCGCTCCAGAATGATCACGTTATCCGGATCACACAGGGTGTCACCGGTAGTCACGTCTTTCAGACCGATAGCCGCAGCGATATCGCCTGCGCGAACTTCTTTGATCTCTTCACGTTTGTTAGCGTGCATCTGTACGATACGGCCCAGACGCTCGCGCTGAGATTTAACCGGGTTGTACACGGTGTCGCCAGAGTTAACGATACCAGAGTAAACGCGGAAGAATGTCAGGTTACCCACAAACGGGTCGGTAGCGATTTTAAACGCCAGCGCAGCAAACGGCTCGTTGTCGTCTGAGTGACGAACTGCTGGCGTATCTTTACCATCGTCCAGAATACCGTTGATCGCTGTTACGTCAGTTGGTGACGGCAGGTATTCGATCACAGCATCCAGCATCGCCTGAACACCTTTGTTCTTAAATGCAGAACCACAGGTAACCAGGATGATTTCGTTATTCAGTACGCGCTTACGCAGAGACGTTTTGATCTCTTCTTCAGTCAGCTCTTCGCCGCCAAAGAATTTCTCCATCAGCTCGTCAGAACCTTCGGCCGCGGCTTCAATCAGTTTCTGGCGCCATTCTTCTGCCAGTTCCTGCATATCAGCTGGAATCTCTTCGTAATCGAAGGTCACGCCTGCGTCTGCGTCGTTCCAGTTGATCGCTTTCATCTTGATCAGGTCAACAACGCCGGTGAAGTTCTCTTCTGCGCCGATAGCCAGCTGCAGAGGAACCGGAGTTGCGCCCAGACGTGCTTCAATCTGGCCAACTACTTTCAGGAAGTTAGCACCCATGCGGTCCATTTTGTTAACGAACGCGATGCGTGGAACTTTATATTTGTTAGCCTGACGCCATACGGTTTCAGACTGTGGCTGAACACCACCAACTGCACAGTAAACCATTACTGCGCCGTCAAGAACACGCATGGAACGTTCTACTTCGATGGTGAAGTCAACGTGTCCCGGGGTGTCGATGATGTTAACGCGGTGCGGCTCGAACTGCTTAGCCATACCTGACCAGAAAGCGGTAGTCGCTGCGGAGGTAATGGTAATACCACGCTCCTGCTCCTGCGCCATCCAGTCCATAGTGGCTGCGCCATCATGAACTTCACCGATTTTATGGTTTACACCGGTGTAGAACAGAATACGTTCGGTAGTGGTCGTCTTACCGGCGTCGATGTGTGCACTGATACCAATGTTACGGTAGCGTGTAATGGGTGTTGTACGAGCCATTTGATTCCTCTGATTCTAGGACGTTCAAAGTTAAATCCCAGCGGGGTCAACTGAACGCCCGCTGGGTTAATAACAACTACTGAGCTGTTACCAGCGGTAGTGTGCGAACGCCTTGTTGGCTTCGGCCATACGGTGAACGTCTTCACGTTTCTTCACTGCGGTACCTTTGTTTTCCGCAGCATCAGAAAGTTCGTTCGCCAGGCGCAGAGCCATTGATTTATCACCGCGTTTACGAGCAGCTTCAACGATCCAACGCATTGCCAGAGCATTACGACGAACCGGACGGACTTCAACTGGTACCTGATAAGTAGAACCACCAACGCGACGGGATTTAACTTCCACGGTTGGGCGGACGTTGTCCAGGGCTACTTCGAATGCTTCCAGTTCGCCTTTACCAGCACGCTGAGCCAGGGTCTCAAGTGCAGTATAAACGATTGATTCGGCGGTAGATTTTTTACCATCTACCATCAGGATATTTACAAATTTGGCCAGCAGCTCTGATCCGAACTTAGGATCTGGCAGAATTTTACGCTGACCAATGACGCGACGACGTGGCATGGAAATACTCCGTTGTTAATTCAGGATTGTCCAAAACTCTACGAGTTTATTATGACATTTAAGATAAAACGTTTGGCCTTACTTAACGGAGAACCATTAAGCCTTTGGCTTCTTCACGCCGTACTTGGAGCGAGCCTGCTTACGGTCTTTAACACCTGAGCAGTCCAGCGCGCCACGAACGGTGTGGTAACGCACACCTGGCAAGTCTTTTACACGACCGCCACGGATCAGGATCACGGAGTGTTCCTGCAGGTTATGACCTTCACCACCGATGTAGGAGGTAACTTCAAAACCGTTAGTCAAACGCACACGGCAAACTTTACGCAGTGCGGAGTTCGGTTTTTTAGGGGTAGTGGTGTACACACGAGTACATACGCCACGTTTCTGCGGGCAAGCTTCCAGCGCAGGCACGTTGCTCTTTGCAACTTTGCGTGCGCGTGGTTTGCGAACCAGCTGGTTAACTGTTGCCATTAAATAGCTCCTGGAATTTGCTTTTGCTTCGTAAACACGTAATAAATCGCCTCGTCAGATAACGAGGACGCGGAATTTTAGGGCTGAGCAGAAAAGGTGTCAAGAAATAACCAGGATATCGTACTCACCAGGTCATTTGTTGAGTCTGTTTTACCGTCAACGCGACGAACTCAGTATAGCTTACTGCGGCCACGCTGGATGAAATTTGAGCGGAAAGTCCGCGAGCGATAACATCGTCCTGCAGCGCATAGAGAGAAATGGGGGCCAGAAGCAGCAATTCAAGGGCCTGGCTGCCTTCCAGCGCTGCCAGTACGCCGTCCTGCATTAGCAGTACGTCGTCCCCATTTGCCAGCATTCGCAGCAGGGCGTTGAAATCGCAGCGGAAAGGCGAGTTGATCACCGTATGCAGCATACTTTCCTCAGAAAGAAATAATTTGATCGTATTTTTCCAGCTCTGCGCGCAGCGCGGGAGGCGCCAGTACCGTGACCGGCAGAGCTTTCAACGCGGCAGCATCAAGACCCCGCTCGGCCAGCGAGGCCGAACAGGCGTAGAAATTTTCCACATCATACAGCGGCAGTACGCCAAAAGTGGCGATATAGTTGCGCGCCAGCACCTTTTCCGGCTGCTGGTCGCCCAGCAGTTGCGTTACGCCGTCGCTGATAAAAAACAGCGCCACGTCTTCGCTAAGCGCTGAAACGGCCATCACGGCATCCAGCCCTTCCCTGCCGGCGCTGGAACCATGAGGTGCCTGACTGAAGACAAAGGCGATTCGCTTCATCAAAATTGCACCATCCGTTCGCTGCTTAACGCGGCTTCTGCCAGCGCACCCAAGCCAGAAAGCTGAAAGCCTTCAGCCAGATTGGCCGCCGGCAACGCCTGATTTTTTGCTTCCTGCGGATCCACGATACCGCGACGCAGCGCGGCGGCCACGCAAATATTTAGCGCAACGCCACGATCGCGATGTAATTGTTGCCATGCCTGAGTCAGATTGAACTCATCGCTGGCTGGCGAAGTCAGCGCGCTGGCGTTAAGCACCCCTTCACGGTAAAAGAAGACGCTTTCCAACTTGTGTCCTTCGGCCAGCAGCGCCTGAGCAAACAGCCAGGCGGAACTGGCCTGCTGTGTCCCATAAGCCGGGCCGGTTACTAACAGCGTGTAACGCATTAACGCTCGCTTCCCTGGAAGTCGCCGTTTTTAAACTGGCGAATATAGAGATAAACGGTGTGTCTGGAGATATTCAGGCGTTCGGCCACCTGACTGATAGCATCTTTAATATCGAAGATGCCTTTTTCGTAGAGGTTCAGCACAATCTGACGATTCTTGGCATTGTTGGAGATGTTGCGGTCATTGCTGACCTCCTCAATCGTAAACTCCAGCGTTTGCATCACCAAATCCTCCACCGAAGAGGCGAAGTTGACGGAAGAATCCATCTCGTGCGTTTCCGGCGGCATAAAGGTCGCCATAATCTGCGAGAAAGGCACATCCAGATTCATATTGATGCACAGCAGTCCGATGACACGCTGTTTGCCATTACGAATAGCAATAGTGACCGATTTCATCAGCACGCCGCTTTTGGCACGGGTGAAATAGGCTCTGGAGACATTGCTTTCCGCATCTGTCATATCATGCAGCATCCGCAGCGCCAGATCGGTTATAGGTGAACCGATTTTGCGGCCGGTGTGCTCACCGTTAGCGATCCTGACCGCCGAGCGTTTCAGGTCTTCCAGCGAATGCAGGACAATCTCGCAGTGCGAGCCGATAAGCATTGCCAGCCCGTCTACCACGGCCTCGTAAGATTTAAGAATATCAAAATCGGTTTGTTCGAAGGGATGCTGCTCCAGTAATTCCAGATCGTTCACATCACCGGTAAAAATTGAGCCAGACATTAAGACACCACCCTTAAAAGAGTCCGCGGTACGCGGCCCGCGCAGCGAAGAGCGTCAGTCTAGCAAATATCGGAAATGTCTGTCCCGACCTTTGTCATGTATTTCTTGTGGGCATTGCACTGGGGAGGGGAATAAAAAGAGGCCGCCACGAACGTGGCGGCAGGCATCTTATTTGGTCTGAGCGGCGGCCGGTGTATCGGTCGGTGCCGGTGCGTTAGCATCCGCCTTCGCGGCCGGTTTGATGTCCAGCAGTTCGACATCGAAGACCAGCGTAGAATTAGCCGGAATACCCGGCACGCCATTTTTGCCGTAGGCAAGCTGTGGTGGGATGACCAGCTTGATTTTACCGCCTTTTTTCACGTGCTTCAGGCCTTCGGTCCAGCCAGGGATCACGCCGTCAAGACGGAAAGAGAGCGGTTCACCGCGCGTATAGGAGTTGTCGAATTCTGAACCGTCGATCAGCGTCCCTTTGTAGTTCACCACTACAGTATCGCTGTCTTTCGGTGCGTCACCGGTCCCTTCTTTCTCTACCTGATACAGCAGGCCAGATTCCGTTTTCTTCACGCCTTTTTCTTTCGCAAATTTGGTAGCGAAAGCGTTACCTTTCTCGGTATTTTCCTTCGCGTCTTTTTCCATTTTCGCCTGAGCGGCAGTTTTCACGCGGCCTTCAAATGCCTGCAGCGTCTGCTCAATCTCCTGATCGGAGAGCTTGCTCTTACCTGCGAAAGCATCCTGAACGCCTGAGATCAGCTGCTGCTTATCCAGCGCGATACCCAGTTTTTCCTGCTCTTTCAGTGAATTTTCCATGTAGCGGCCAAGTGACGCGCCCAGCGCGTAAGCAGACTGCTGATCTTCATTTGTAAATGCGGCATTCTTCGGTGCCTGCTGTGGCGCCTGTGCGGCTGGCGCTGCTGGTGCCGCAGCGGTTTCGGCAGCGGATGCCAGCGGTGCATTCAGCGCAACGCCCAGGGTGGTGGCTAACAGTGTGACTTTAAACAGTGATTTCATCCATTTCTCCAAAACCGAAGCCTCTCACCTCGGAAATCGTTTTACAGACAGAGCCTGTACTATACAGCCGTGCGCGAGAAAACTTTATGCTCTCGCCATGATAACTAACTACTTCCGACCGCTTGTTTGTCCGAAAGTTTCCTCATGAAGATGCAGGCAATAACGGCTTTTTTCAACGGGGTGGGCCAAATTAAACCGGCTATGCCTGTGCTGGCCTGACTTTTGTCGGTAGAATCGGCCCCATCCAGCCCTGGCGACAGCAAGAGGTAAAAGTATGCAACAATCCGTGTTTGAGCAGCGTTTAGAGCTGCTGGAAAGCCGTCTGGCTTTTCAGGAGCACACTATTGAAGAGCTCAACCAGACGGTGGTACACCACGAACTGGAAATGGCCCGCATGCGTGAACAGATGCGCCTGCTGACCGATAAACTAAAAGCGGCAGCGCCGTCAATGCTCGCTTCGCAGTCGGAAGAGACGCCGCCGCCGCACTATTGATTTCAGACCAAAAAAAAGGCCACCGATGAGAGATCGGAAGAGCG
>DOOK01000354.1 GCA_003512805.1 Erwinia sp.
AACCGCTCTTCCGATCTCTGCACTTTATTGGGTTATTGTCGGCAGCGTTCGCGATACAATAGCGCCCGTTTGTTATTACTCGGAAACCGATCATGGAACAATTTGAGTGCATCAATGTACAGCAGGCGCAGACTTTGCTGACCGATAACCACGCGCTGCTGGTCGATATCCGCGATCCGCAAAGCTATGCGATGGGCCATGCCAGCGGCGCTTTCCATCTGACTAACACTACGCTGAGCACCTTCATTCAACAGAGCGATCGTTCTGTGCCGGTGCTGGTGATGTGCTACCACGGCAACAGCAGCAAAGGTGCGGCACAGTACCTGCTGACGCAGGGTTTTAAAGAGGCTTACAGTATTGATGGCGGTTTCGATGCCTGGCGCGCCGCTTTCCCCCAGCAGGTTGATTCCGCCGCGGAGTAACCGCAGACAGGAAACTCTTTTTCAGAACAACAGGGACTTTACCGGCGATGATGCGCATTACCGATTTTTCCAGCCTTCGCATGGCGCAGGCTTTTGTGGACTACATGGCGACTCGCGGCGTCGCGCTGCGGATTGAGCAGGAAAGCCGTTATACGCTATGGCTGGATAATGATGCCCAGCTGGAACAGGTCGAAAACGAGCTCAACCAGTTTATTCGCGAACCGAATCATCCGCGCTATCAGGCGGCTAGCTGGCACTCAGGCACCACCAACAGCGGCATTACCTATACCCATTCTTCGCTGATGGCTAACCTGCGTGAACGGGCCGGCCCGCTGACCCTGACCGTGATGGCGGTCTGCATCGCCGTCTTTATTTTAATGCAGATTGTCGGCGACAGCACTGTGATGAGCTGGCTCGCCTGGCCGGATGCCGATCAGCATTATCAGCTGTGGCGCTGGTTCAGCCACGCGCTGCTGCATTTTTCACTGGTACATATCCTCTTTAATTTGCTCTGGTGGTGGTATCTGGGCGGCGCCATTGAAAAAAGGCTGGGCAGCGGTAAGCTGTTCGTGATTATGCTAATCTCCGCGCTGCTTAGCGGCTGGATGCAGGCGAAGTTCAGCGGCGTGCTGTTTGGCGGCCTTTCTGGGGTGGTATATGCGCTGATGGGCTACGCCTGGCTACGGGGCGAACGAGATCCCGCCAGCGGTATCTTCCTTGAGCGTGGCCTGATGGCGTTTTCCATCGTCTGGCTGGTTATTGGCTATGTGGGCTGGTTTGATTTGTCGATCGCCAACGCCGCTCACGTTACCGGGCTGCTGCTCGGTCTGGCGATGGCTTTTGTAGATACCCGAAAAAAATAACGGGCAACAGGAGAGCTTTGTGAAGCAGACGCAACGACATGACGCCATTATCGATCTGGTTCGTCGTCAGGGCTATGTCAGTACCGAGGAGTTGGTGGATCACTTTACCGTCAGCCCGCAAACCATCCGTCGCGACCTGAACGAGCTGGCGGAGCAGAATAAAATCCAGCGCCACCACGGCGGCGCGGCGCTGCCCTCCAGTTCGGAAAACACCGCCTGGCAGGATCGTAAAATGATGTGGTCGGCGGAGAAAGCGCGTATCGCGCAGCGCGTAGCCAGCCAGATCCCGGACGGCGCTTCGCTGTTTATCGACATTGGCACCACGCCGGAAGCCGTCGCGCACGCGTTGCTTAACCATAATAATTTGCGCATCGTCACCAACAATCTTAATGTGGCGATGCTGCTGATGAGCAAGCCCGACTTCAGTCTTATTGTGGCAGGCGGCGAAGTGCGCACGCGCGATGGCGGCATCATGGGCGAGGCGACGCTGGATTATATTTCTCAGTTCCGCCTGGATTACGGCATTCTGGGCATCAGCGGAATCGATACAGACGGCTCGCTGCTGGACTTTGACTATCACGAAGTCCGCACCAAGCGGGCGATTATTGAAAACTCGCGCTGCGTCATGCTGGTGGCCGACCACTCAAAATTTGGCCGCAACGCAATGGTCAACCTGGGGAACATGAGCCTGATTGACTATCTCTTTACGGATGAAGTGCCGCCTCCCGGCGTGTTGAAAACCATCGAGCAGCACGAAGTCCATCTGGAAATTTGCTGAAGCCTTGAGCGACAGAAAATACGGTAGCGAAGTGAGGGAGCGTAAACAGAAATGAAGGTAAAAGTGCATTTCGGCGTAATGTTGATCCCGGTATTACTTATTGGGTTTGCTGCCGGCTATTTTTACCTTCCGCAGCAGCTGAAAGAGATAAAAAGCAATCCGCAAATCGTCTGGTATAGCGAAAGGCCCGACCTGACCTGGCAAGTTTTTAGCCAGTGTAAACAGCATGTAGAGGATGCAGACACCTGCTATGAGGCTTACAGCGCCGCAGTGGCGCTGGCAGAGTCGAACCGGTGCGATGCGCAAGGCCGTAAATTGAAATACCGCTTCAAGCTTCTGACGCAGGATGCCAAACCGGCTGAAATTGAGAAAGAGATCGACAAGGATTGTCGGCAACCCTAGCAGCACCGGCCCGCTGTAAAAGGCCGGCCGCGTGACGCTCACGGCCTAAAACCGCTTCCGCAAAAACCGCAGATCTCCCCCCGCTAACCTGGCCCGTTGAAATCATGAGAAAAAGCGTTTCGACTTTTTCACGTGTCTGCATGAGCATTTTTTTCTGTTCAGGTCTTAACTGTATGTGTCCCGCCTGTTCTTCTCTTACCATTTCAAAAGGAAGCGGCATGTCGCAGCAGAAATTTAATCAGGCCCGTTTTGAAGCATCTTTGGCCCGTCAGTGGCAGCGCGCCGGGCTTTCTTCAGCAGAAGAAATGACCTCTCACCAATGGTGGCAAGCGCTGAGCGGCGCGCTGGCCGAGATGCTGACTGCCGCCACGCCCGCAAAGCCGGTCAAGAAGCAGCGCCACGTAAACTACATTTCCATGGAGTTTTTGATCGGCAGGCTGACCGGCAACACGCTATTGAACCTCGGATGGTATGACGACGTAAAAGCGGCGCTGGCCGTTCATCAGTGCAGCCTGAGCGAACTACTGGAAGAAGAAGTCGATCCGGCGCTGGGCAATGGGGGACTGGGGCGGCTGGCCGCCTGTTACCTGGATTCTATGGCCACGGTCGGGCAGTCCGCTACCGGTTACGGCCTGAATTATCAGTATGGCCTGTTTCGCCAGTCTTTTGACGATGGCCGCCAGATGGAGGCTCCGGACGACTGGCACCGCGAACGCTATCCGTGGTTTCGTCACAATAGCGCGCTGGACGTCAATGTCGGATTCGGTGGTAAAGTCAAAAACAGCGAGGGTGTGGTCGACTGGCAGCCTGCCTTTGTCCTGCGCGGCGAGGCGTGGGATCTGCCCGTGGTCGGCTATCGCAACGGGGTGACGCAGCCTCTGAGGCTTTGGCAGGCCAGCCACGCGCATCCTTTTGATCTGACGCTGTTTAACGACGGAAAATTCCTGCAGGCGGAACAGCGGGGAATCGACGCGGCAAAGCTGACCAAGGTACTTTACCCCAATGACAACCATCAGGAAGGCAAACGCCTGCGCCTGATGCAGCAGTATTTCCAGTGTGCCTGTTCGGTAGCGGATATTTTACGCCGCCATCATCTTGCAGGGCGCCATATTGCCGAACTGCCCGACTATGAAGTGATTCAGCTTAACGATACTCATCCCACCATCGCCATTCCGGAGATGATGCGCGTGTTGCTGGACGAGCACCAGCTGGCGTGGGATGACGCCTGGGCCATTGTCAGCCACACCTTCGCCTATACCAACCACACGCTGATGCCGGAAGCGCTGGAGTGTTGGGATCAGCGGCTGGTGCGCTCGCTGCTGCCGCGTCATTTTATGATTATTAAAGAGATCGACCGCCGTTTTAAAAAGCAGGTGGATAAAGTGTGGCCGGGCGACGAAGCGGTTTGGGCAAAACTGGCGCTGTTGTATGACAACCAGCTGCGTATGGCGAATCTGTGCGTGGTCAGCTGTTTTGCGGTTAACGGCGTGGCGGCGCTGCATTCGGCGCTGGTGGTTAAAGATCTCTTCCCGGAATATCACCGGCTCTGGCCGACCAAATTCCACAATGTCACTAACGGCATCACGCCACGCCGCTGGTTGAAACAGTGCAATCCACAGCTGGCGTCGCTGCTTGACGACACGCTGAAAGAAGAGTGGGTAAATCGTCTGGAAGCCCTTAAAGGGCTGGAAACGTTCGCTGACGATGCGGCTTTTCGCCAACGCTATCGCCAGATCAAATACGATAATAAAGTGCGGCTGGCAGAGTATGTCCATCGCGTAACCGGCATAGTAGTGAGTCCCCAGGCGTTATTTGACGTGCAAATTAAGCGGCTGCATGAGTACAAGCGGCAGCACCTTGGGCTGTTGCATATTCTCTCGTGCTACAAAAGGCTGCGTGAAAATCCTGATATGGCCTGGGTACCGCGCGTCTTTCTGTTTGGTGCCAAAGCCGCCCCTGGCTATTACCTGGCAAAAAATATCATTTACGCCATCAATAAAGTGGCCGAGAAAATCAATAACGATCCGGTTATCGGCGACAAAATGAAGGTCGTGTTTATCCCGGATTATCGAATCACTGCGGCTGAATTGATGATCCCCGCCGCAGATATTTCAGAGCAGATCTCGACGGCGGGCTATGAGGCTTCCGGCACCGGCAATATGAAGCTGGCGCTGAACGGCGCACTCACCGTTGGCACGCTGGATGGTGCCAACGTAGAAATTGCGGAGCAGGTAGGGGAAGAAAATATCTTTATATTCGGGCACACCGTGGACGAGGTAAAGGCGCTACGTAAGAAGGGCTATGCGCCGCTGAAACTGCGTAAAAAAGATAAGCACCTCAATGCCATTCTGAAAGAGCTGGAGAACGGTTTTTTCAGCAGTGGCGACAAGCAGGCCTTTGCACCGCTGCTTAACAGCCTGGGTGAAGGAGGCGATTACTGGCTGGCGCTGGCCGATTTTGCCAGCTACTGCGAAGCGCAAAAGCGTGCCGAACAGCACTATCTTGACCAGGACGCCTGGACGAGGATGACCATCCTTAATACCGCGCGTTGCGGCATGTTCAGTTCCGACCGTTCTATTCGTGACTATCAGCAGCGTATCTGGCAGGCCAGACGCACAGGGAGCAGCAATGGATAAAAAGAAATTTGAGCAGGCGGCAGCGGCAGCAGGCATCGCTGCCAGTTACATTAACGCCAAAGGCGAGCGGGAAGAGATTTCCCCCGATATCCGTCAGCGCTTGCTGGCGGCAATGTCAACCGATCGCCGCAAGCCCGGCCCGATTCCATCTTGCAAAGTTTTCCCGCGCAAACGGGAAATGGCGCTGGAAGTCGGCGGCAAGGGCAGCTATCAATGGCAGCTGACCAGCGAAAAAGGCCGTGAATATCAAGGCGAGGTCAACGCCGGAGAAGCTATTACGCTGCCTTCCTCGCTGGCGTATGGCTATCACGATCTGTCGCTGCGCCAGGGGAAAAAAAGCTGGCCGTGTCGGATTATCATTGCACCAAAACGCTGCTACGAGCCGGAGCCGCTGCGTCAGGGTAAAAAGCTGTGGGGTGCCTGCGTCCAGCTTTATACGGTGAAAACTGAACAAAACTGGGGCATTGGCGATTTCAGCGACCTGAAGCAAATGCTGACGGAAATCGCCACGCGCGGCGGATCGTTTATCGGTCTCAACCCTATCCACTCCCTCTATCCAGCCAGTCCGGCTAACGCCAGCCCGTATAGTCCTTCTTCGCGGCGCTGGCTTAACGTGCTTTATATTGACGTCAATGTCGTCCCGGATTTCCAGGAAAATAAAGAAGCCCAGCGCTGGCTGCGCGGCAAAGCCATTCAGAAACGCTTAAATCAGGCCCGGGAGGCCGAATGGGTAGATTATAACGCGGTAGGCGATCTGAAAATAACGGCCTTGCGCCATGCCTGGCAGCAGTTCAGCCAGCGTCAGCAGGACGATCCCAGCCAGACGCATTTTGCCGCCTTTATCGAAAAGGGCGGCGAAAGCCTTTATTGGCAGGCCGCATTCGACGCGCTGCACGGTGCAATGCTGCGTGAAAATGAGGACGCCTGGGGCTGGCCGGTGTGGCCGGAAAACCTACGGGAAGCGCATAGCGAAGCCGTTCGGAAATTCTGCCACGAGCATGAGGACGACGTACGTTTCTGGCTGTGGATGCAATGGCTGGCGAACCGGCAATTTGAAGAATGCTGGCAGGTCAGCCAGCAGCACGCTATGCCGATAGGGCTTTATCGCGATTTGGCCGTTGGCGTAGCGGAAGGCGGTGCCGAAACCTGGTGTGACCGCGAGCTGTACTGTATGGATGCCTCGGTAGGCGCACCGCCGGATATCCTGGGCCCGCTGGGACAGAACTGGGGATTGCCACCGATGGATCCGCATATTATGACCGAGCGCGGCTACCAGCCCTTTATCGATCTGCTCAGAGCCAACATGATGAGCTGCGGCGCGTTGCACATCGACCACGTGATGTCACTGCTGCGCCTTTGGTGGATCCCCTATGGCGAAACCGCCAATTACGGCGCTTATGTCTACTATCCCGTTGACGACCTGATGGCGATCCTGGCGCTGGAAAGCCAGCGCAACGAATGTATGGTGATAGGGGAAGATCTGGGGACGGTGCCGGTTGAGATCGTTTCGAAGCTGCGAAAAAGCGGCGTCTACTCCTGGAAAGTGCTTTATTTTGAGCAGGAAAAACCTGACCGCTATCGTGCGCCGGATAAGTGGCCGCGTCAGTCGATGGCGAGCGCCACCACGCACGATTTGCCGACGCTGCGCGGTTTCTGGAACGCTGTCGATCTGGAAATGGGCGAAGTGCTGGGACTCTATCCCGATAAAGTAGTGCTGCAGGGGCTTCATAAAGAGCGGGCGCGGCAGAAGCAGGCTTTGCTGGAGGCGCTGCATCGTTACGGCTGCCTGCCGAAAGAGAGCGGCAAAAAGGCCAGCCTGATGAAAATGACGCCGCAGTTGAATCGGGGAATGCACCGTTTTATTGCCGACAGCGACAGCGCGCTGTTGGGCTTACAGCCGGAAGATCTGCTGGATATGGACAAGCCGGTTAACGTGCCGGGTACCGTCGATCAGTATCCCAACTGGCGCCGCAAGCTCAGCAAAACGGTGGCGGACATGTTTGCCGACAAGCAGGTTAATGCGTTGCTGAAGGATGTTGATCGGCGACGCAGGGACGACAAATAGCGTTATGCGCTGCACCAGACAAAAACCGGCCTGACAGCCGGTTTTTTTATGCAGCGGGTAGCGGGCCGTTGGTGGTTGTCATGGTGTAAATCAGCAGGCTGAGGGTGATATCAGCAGGAACGTGGCAGCTGAATGAAAACAGTGGCCGCATTATTGACATCTTCTCCACACTACTCCTTTAGCGCGTCAAGGGGCGGGGTACTTTGTTATATTATTCAGAGGATTGCAGCTGCTGAGTCGCCGGTTCCTGAACGCTGGCAGAAAACCTGATGAGATAAAAAAACCGGGCGGTCGACGACCAGCCCGGTTTATTGGCGTGACGTTGCAAAATCAGTAAAAAGAGTGCTCGCCGCGCTGGTGCTCGGTCAGATCGCGCACGCCTTTCAGCTCGGGGAAAGTCGCCAGCAGCTCTTTCTCGATACCTTCTTTCAGGGTCACATCAACCATTGAACAACCGTTACAGCCGCCGCCAAACTGCAGGATAGCGAAGCCGTCATCGGTGATTTCCATCAGCGACACCTTGCCGCCGTGGCTGGCCAGCTGGGGATTAATGGTAGCCTGCAGCTGATATTCCACGCGCTCGATCAGCGGTGCGTCATCGCTCACCTTACGCATTTTGGCGTTGGGCGCCTTCAGTGTCAGCTGAGAGCCGAGGTTATCGGTGACGAAATCAATCTCGGCGTCTTCCAGATATGGCGCGCT
>DOOK01000353.1 GCA_003512805.1 Erwinia sp.
CACGGCGGAAACCACTTCGCCAATGGATGCCAAAGCCGTGCTGTCAAAGCGTGCAGATGAGAAGGGCGGTAAATACTATATGATTATTGCCGGCCGCGAACACGGTAAATTCAGCGCGACCGCAGACGTTTATAAATAAGTATCAGGCAGGCAGAATTTATTCTGCCTGCTGTTTTTCCCCCGCGTTTTTCAGCCAGAGAAAGTGCCACGGCGGCAGCGTCAGCGGATGGTTGCTGTCAAAAATGCTGTTACCGGCAATATTGCGATAGAGCCGATTGTCCGGCAGCGTCCAGCTCACCTCTTTGCCGCTCAGATTATAAATACAGAGCATCTCTTCATTTTGCTGCGTCGAGCGGCGTCGCAAGATAAACAATGAGTTATCGCTTTCCAACACCTCGGCAGGGTTATCAGGATGAAAAGCGGGCTGGCGTGTTCTTAACTGAATCAGCTGGCTAAGCCCGTGATAAACCTTATGGCGCAACGAACGGGTATCGCTGAGCGCGGCTTCAATCTCACCGATAGCGTATTTTTCGCGGTTAATCGCCCGGTTGTGCCCCGCGACTTTTACGCCCTCCATATCGTTACGCGACCCTAAAATACTCTGAATATAAACGGCCGGTACGCCGGGGAAAGCCAGTAATACCGCGTGAGCTAACATAAAGCGCTGGAAGCGCACCTCGTCGCTGTCCTCTTTTTTATTCAGCGCATCCATATAGGTAACGTTGATTTCGTACGGGCTACTGGTGCCGTCAGGATTGTTTTTATAGGAGATCAGCGCACCTTCAAGAGCCAGATCCCTGACCAGCGACACGATTTCCGTTTCCGGCAGAATGCCGCGCAGTGGATTAAGACCGATGCCGTCGTGCGAAGCCAGAAAGTTAAACCAGGTGGTGGTGCCGTTGGCAACGCCCAGCGAAGCTGCCCACTTCTTCAGCGCACGTGAAGAACCGTAATGGATGGCGTGCAGCAGCAGCGGCGGCAGCGAGAACTGGTAAACCATCTGCGCTTCATCGCGCCCGTTGCCAAAATAGCTGATGTTATCTTTATGCGGCACGTTAGTTTCAGTAATGATGGCCGTGCCGGGGGCAACCTCTTCCGCGATAGCGCGAAACAGTTTCACCAGCTGGTGGGTTTTTTCCAGATGAATACACGAGGTGCCGGGCGTTTTCCACATATAGCCTACCGCGTCCAGCCGTACGTAATCTGCCCCCTTCGCCAGATAATCAAGCAGCACCTTTACCATGCTCAGCAGCACTTCTGGCCGGGCAAAGTTCAGGTCAATCTGATCGGCGCTGAACGTGGTCCAGATAAAACGCGTTTCGCCGTTTGCCAGCGTAAAAGGCGTCAGCAGCGGTGAGGTTCTGGGGCGGGTAACCGCGCTGAGATCCGTACCGGGTGGCATACTGATAAAGAAATCGTCCCACCCGGGATCCTGGGCCAGATAGTGCTTAAACCAGGCGCTGTGGGCGGAAATATGGTTGCACACGAAATCAAACATCAGTCGCGTATGCTGATGCAGTTCCGCCACGTCCGACCATTCACCGCAGATAGCATTGACCCGATGATAATCGATGACCGAAAAGCCATCGTCGGAAGAATAAGGGAAGAACGGCAGGAGATGGACCAGGGTAAAGCACTTCAGGTGCTGCTGATAAAAGCGAGAGAAAGTACGGAGCGTGGGCGCTTCGCGCTCGCGGAACTGATCGGCGTAGGTAATCAGCACCACGTCCTTTTCGTCCCAGTGCGCTTTGCGCGAGTAGCTGAGGGTATTTTGCGTCTGCCTGATGGCTTCCGTCAGCTGGTTAAGCGTCCCGGCGGGAAAAGCGCCTTCATAGATTTTATCGATTAAACTGTTGATAATTTCCATTTTTATAAAGTGAGCCACCGCACAGGTTTACCGCCACGTAATGTTCACTGTAGACCCTGGAAGCGAAAGCGCAAACTTCCTGCGGCGGCCGCGCTTTAGTGGCAGCTGCCTTTTTTACTGCATCCTTCGCAGCCACCGGCCTGAAGGTTTCTGACCGACAGCCTGGCCGGGGGGAGCCTGATATTTTTCATCACCGCCAGCATCAGCAGGTTAAACAGGGCCACCGCAGCCAGCGTTATAATGCTCGACTGCGGATGGCTGCTGAAAGTCGCGAGCTGATAAAACGTCGTGGCCAGGGTATAGGCCAGGCTCAACCCCCAACCGTTTGAGAACAGCATCCAGCCGGTACTGCTTTCGCGGGCCACCGCGCCCATCACCGACACGCAAGGCACGTAGAGCAGAACGAAAATCAGGTAGCTATAGGCGGCGGTATCGCTGGCAAATTTGCTGTGCATCATGCCCATTGCGCCGCTTGCCATGCTGCCGTCACCTTTGCTGGCGTCGAGAGGATGCAGCAGCACGCTCAGGCTGAACGTCGCCTGTACGTTCTGCCAGGTTTCCGTCACCGCTTCTTTCAGCTCGTTCAGCAAGCTAAAGCTTTGCGGATCGAACGCCTCTTTATGCAGCGCTTCGGCGGTATAGAGCGTATTTAGCGTGCCGATAACCACTTCCTTCGCCATCGCACCGGTAAGCAGACCGACCGTGGCCTGCCAGTTGTCGCTGCTGACGCCGATCGGGGCAAGTAACGGCGTCAGCTGGCGGCTGACGGTCGCCAATGCCGAGTCATTAATGCTGGAAACGGGCTGGCCGCTGAAGGTAAAGCTGTTCAGGGCGCCAATCATCACGCTCACGATCACAATGACCTTGCCAGCGCGCAGCACAAAGCTTTTCAGGCGCTGCCAGGTTTGCAGGCACAGGCTTTTCAAATGCGGCACGTGCCAGGCGGGCATTTCCATCATAAATGGTGTCGCTTCACCGCGTAGCAGCGTGTGCTTCAGCACCAGCCCGGTGAAGATGGCGGCCACAATCCCCAGCAGATAAAGGCTGAATACCACCAGCGCACCATGTTGGCCAAAGAACGCCGAGGCAAAAATAGCAAAGATAGCCAACCGCGCGCCGCACGACATAAAAGGCGCCATCAGTAACGTAATCAGGCGTTCACGCGGTGCATCAAGCGTACGCGTGCCCATCACGGCAGGCACGTTGCAGCCAAAGCCGACAATAAGCGGCACGAAAGATTTTCCGGGTAGCCCCAGCGCCTGCATCAGCCGATCCACAACAAAAGCCGCGCGCGCCATATAGCCCGAATCTTCCATAAATGAGAGAAACAGATACATCAGGCCAATTTGCGGGATTAGCGGCATGACGGTATTGATACCGCCGCCAATGCCCTGCGCCAGAAACAGCGTCAGGAAAGCGGGCAGATGCAGCACGGCACCCAGCCATTGCATCCCATCAATAAAGATCGCGGCGCTACTCCGTTCGAACAGGGGCTGCAGCGCACCGCCCAGGTTGATGGCCAGAAAGAACATCAGGTAAACCATGGCCAGGAAGAGGGGAATACCCAACCAGCGGTGCAGCACCACCCGATCGAGCAGGCCGGAAAGGCGGCGTGGAATAGCCGTTTGCTGTCCTCTGGCGCATTGGCACAGCTGTTCGATAGTGGCATAACGAGCCTGGCTGATAGCAAGCGGCGCTTCCGTACCGATTTGCGAGGCAAGCGCAGCGGCGCGATCGCCAGCCTGAATGCGGCACCAGACATCGCCTTCCAGCATCTGTAAAGCCAGCCAGCGCTGATGTGAGGGCTGCAGCTGAACCGGCATGGCGGCCTGTAGCGTAGCGACGTGACGCTCCGTCTCTTCGGGATAGGTGACGGTCAATGCCGGGGCTGCACCGTCAAAATCATCAATCGCCGCTTTCAGCCGATCGATGCCCGTACCGCGTGTTGAAACCAGCGGGATCACCGGACAGCCCAGCGCTTCAGCCAGCCGCGCCACATCAATATGGATATGCTGACTTTCAGCGATATCCAGCATATTCAGCGCGACGATGCAGGGCATGCCCAGCTCCCGTAGCTGTAGCGTCAGGTAAAGGTTGCGAACGAGGTTGCTGGCGTCGACCACGTTAATCAGCAGATCGGCCTCGCCGCTCAGAATGTAACTACAGGCGATCTGTTCATCTAACGAGCCTTGTTCCGACATGGTGGTCAGGGAGTAAGTGCCTGGCAAATCGACCAGTTTTACCTTGTGTTGCGCGGTGGTAAACGTCCCTTCCTTGCGTTCGACGGTAACGCCAGCCCAGTTGCCGACGCGCTGACGCGCACCGGTTAGCTGGTTAAACAGGGTCGTTTTCCCGGCGTTAGGATTGCCGATCAGACCAATCGTGAAAGCTTTCATATTTTCGCTCGTTTTCAGTTCAGGCAGTCAAGCTGGAGTAGGGAAAGGTCCTTGCGGCGCAGCGCCAGGCTTGCATAGCCATTTTCGATTTTGACGGGGCCGCCAAACGGCGCCACGGCTTTAACCTGAAAGCGAGAACCGGGACACAGTCCCTGTAACAGCAGCTTTTGCCGGAAGCCCGGACTGATAGCGGAAGAGAAGCCGATGATTGTGTAATAACGATTAGAAGCAAATTTCATAGCACCACCCAGGTAGAATACGCTGCCGTGATAATTGACCCGGGTAATTATATTGAGAATGATTCTTAGTTCAGTTGATGTAGAACAAACTTACGCCGAACGACGTTATCTGAAAAGTAAACGGAAAACGAAAAGCGCGTAAAAAAACGCCGTTCAGCGTGCGGATCGGACGATTCACACGCGGAACGGCAAAGGAATGCGTCAGGTCAGGACTTCTTGCCGAAGGCCGCAGCCAGTGCATCGCCCATAGCGCTGTTGCCCGCAGGCTGCGCCGCAGGGCGCGAGCGCGGTTTATTTTGAGCGGGACGGCCGGCATCGCGGCCAGCATTGCGGCGGGCGTTGGTTTCCCCCGGCTGCTCATCAAGGCGCATGGTCAATGCAATGCGTTTGCGCGGCAAATCCACCTCCATGACCTTCACTTTGACAATATCGCCCGCTTTCACCACTTTATGCGGATCGTCAACAAACTTGTCTGCCAACGAAGAGATATGCACCAGACCATCCTGATGCACGCCGATGTCGACAAAAGCGCCAAAATTGGTGACGTTCGTGACCGCTCCTTCCAGCACCATACCCGGCAGCAAATCGTTCATGGTTTCCACGCCTTCCGCAAACTGGGCAGTTTTAAACTCGGGACGCGGATCGCGACCGGGTTTTTCCAGCTCTTTAAGAATGTCGCTGACCGTCGGTACGCCAAACTTCTCGTCGGTAAAATCAACGGCGCGCAGGTCGCGCAGCGCGGTTGCGTTGCCCATTAAATCGGTCAGTGCCTGCTCGGTTGCGGCCAGAATGCGCTCCACTACCGGATAGGTTTCCGGGTGAACGGTCGACGCATCCAGCGGGTTATCGCCCTGGCTGATGCGCAGGAAGCCCGCGCACTGCTCAAAGGCTTTTGGCCCCAGACGGGTAACCTTCAGCAGCTGCTGACGATTACGGAAACGGCCGTTCTCGTCGCGCCAGTTAACGATGTTTTGCGCGATCATCTTGCTCAGGCCAGCGACACGCGTCAGCAGCGGCACGGAGGCGGTGTTCAGATCCACGCCTACGCCGTTAACACAATCTTCTACCACCGCATCCAGCTTTTTCGCCAGCTGGCTCTGGCTGACGTCATGTTGATACTGACCCACGCCGATCGATTTAGGATCGATTTTTACCAGCTCGGAAAGCGGATCCTGCAGGCGACGGGCAATAGAAACCGCCCCACGCAGCGAAACGTCCAGATCCGGGAACTCCAGCGCGGCCAGTTCGGAAGCGGAATAAACGGAAGCGCCTGCTTCGCTGACGATCACCTTCTGACCTTTGACCTGCGGGAACTGCTGTTGTATATCCAGATAGAAGCGTTCAGTCTCGCGTGAGGCCGTACCGTTACCGATAGCGACCAGTTCTACCTGATGCTTAGTACAGAGCGCGGCGACGGCAGCCGCTGCTTTGGCAGCCTGGCCGGTATGCGGATAAACCGTATCGGTCGCGACCAGCTTGCCGGTTGCGTCCACTACCGCAACTTTCATGCAGGTGCGCAGGCCCGGATCCAGCCCCATAGTGGCACGCATGCCTGCTGGCGCAGCCATCAGTAAATCGTGCAGATTACGGGCAAAGACATTGATCGCCTCATCTTCCGCCCGCTCGCGAACGGTACCCATCAGCTCGGTTTCGAGATGCAGCATCACCTTAATACGCCACGTCCAGCTCACCACCGCTTTGCGCCAGCTGTCGGCCGGGGCGTTATTCAGACGCAGGTTGAGATGGCTGGCAATGATTTGCTCGCCCTGACTTTCGCGCGGCGGCTCGTCAAACTGCGGATCGGCGT
>DOOK01000019.1 GCA_003512805.1 Erwinia sp.
TGAGGGAGCGGTGCTGGAGGACCTGCTGATCTGTGGCGTTGTTGTGCTGCAGGTGATCAAGGTCTCCGATGATTGGCAGCCCTGTTAGCTGCTTAACTTTAGGGCGCTGACAGATTTCTCGGGCCAGTCAGGACGATAGATTACAGGCATAAAAAAACCCGCCGAAGCGGGTCTATCCATACTTATGCTGTGTGGAAAAGCCAAAGGCTAAAGCAGAACAATTTTTCTCGTAACTACAACTCGTCAATGTGTAGTGCCGAAAGAATAGACCATATGGAAAAAAATTGGCGTGAATTAGTATGCTGATGAGTGAAAGACAATGTTTAGCTAATTATTTGAGTTATAAAGGGTATTTTGTTGGTCAGGTTTTGACAGGAAAGAGAGTAATCCTGCATAGCCGAATGCTGGCAAAAAGCCCTCTATAGGGTGCGAAATGCGTAACAGAAGACACGCTTCCCGTCAGGAAAGACTGTCCTTTATTGAGATAATTCATTTAGGTACTATAACCCCGGGAATCTTTTGAGAGGTGCAGGGTTAGAAAATGAACGTTAGAAGCACTGGCGATATGGCGGATATTGAATGGGCTGTTGGCTCGGCCGTCCGTAGCCTGCTTGCACGAAATGCGGAAATAATACCGACAAATATTCTTGCAGAACTCGTCGTCCTCTCTTCCTCCCGTACGCCGGCGGAAGTAGAAAAAATAAATGTGGCGATCGGCTGGATCCGAACCCGTATAAATTAAAAAAGCCCACGGCCCGCCATGGGCTAAACCGTCTCAGTCAGCAGCAATCATAAAAAGCAGGCTAAATTTCTTCCCACTTCGGCAGATGGTTTGCTTTCCCACGCCAGGCCTCCAGGGCCGATGCAATAAGACCCGCTATTATCCCAACAACAATCATTGTCTCTGTTGCAGACAAAAGCTGCTCTTGCTCACCTCTCCAGAAAACAATCCACATGACTATGCCCCAAAAGGTGGTGTTGACGATTGTCATGCAAAGGAAATTTGTCCAAAAAGGGGCGAAAGGAGGCGGGGCAACCTTGATGCCCATCTTCCATAAGAAAATATGACAAGGAGGAGCATAAAGACTGGGCCACATTCCTTTCATGTTCATGATGGCGATGGCGCGATTTTTTTTTCGTTCAAATGTCGGGTTACTTTTCATAGAAAAAATCCCCCATAATTTACCTGGTTAATCAATTATAGTTTGCAGGGAGAACGCTGTCTCAATTTTTAAGAATTATCACAAAATGTTGTGAACTGCTGAAAAGGCGTTAGCTAACTTATGAGAAAAACATGCACGGAATGGCAGGCCAGAGTAGCAGACATTGTTTTTGTAAACGCTTTAGCCGGGCGGGCGTAAATTCTTATCCAACCCCCTTACGGTAGAGGGGTTGGCCGGGGTGGGAGAGAGCGGTGAAGATTATCCCAGGACATGATGCGAACCGGATAATGATTCAACCTTTCGTCGCTTGCCGTGCAATTTGTTACCAGGGAGTGTAAGATACTATCCCATCGGAAGTTTATACGAATTAGTCACTTCCGACTGTATGTATCAGGTTGTGTACCAAATCAGCAAACGTGAGCTGATAAGAGGATGCAACCTACTAATTTATATGAAAAACGACTTTTGTATGTAGCCTTGCGTATGGGTTACCACTGCAGCTAAGGATGTATCATGCCTGTAATTACACTTCCTGATGGAAGTCAGCGTACCTTCGATCACGCCGTTAGCGTGATGGAGATTGCCCAGGACATCGGTCCGGGCCTGGCTAAAGCCTGTATCGCAGGCCGCGTAAACGGCGAGCTGGTGGATGCGGTCGATCCGATTACGGAAGACGCAAGCGTCGCCATCATCACCGCTAAAGATGAAGCCGGACTGGAAATCATTCGCCACTCCTGTGCTCACCTGTTGGGACACGCGATCAAGCAGCTGTGGCCAGATACCAAAATGGCAATCGGCCCGGTTATCGACAACGGCTTTTACTATGACGTTGATATCGATCATACCCTGACCCAGGAAGACATTGAGCAGCTGGAAAAGCGTATGCACCAGCTGGCTGAAACGAATTATGACGTCGTCAAGAAGAAGGTAAGCTGGCAGGAAGCGCGTGACGCTTTCGCTGCCCGTGGCGAAACCTACAAAATGACTATTCTTGACGAAAATATCAGTCACGATGACCGTCCCGGCCTTTATCATCACGAAGAATACGTGGATATGTGTCGTGGCCCGCACGTGCCTAACATGCGCTTTTGCCATCATTTTAAGCTGCAGAAAATCTCCGGTGCCTACTGGCGTGGCGACAGCAATAACAAAATGCTGCAGCGTATCTACGGCACCGCCTGGGCGGATAAAAAGCAGCTGGCTGCCTATCTGCAACGCCTGGAAGAAGCGGCCAAACGTGACCACCGTAAAATCGGCAAACAGCTTGACCTATATCATATGCAGGAAGAAGCGCCGGGTATGGTGTTCTGGCATAATGATGGCTGGACGATTTTCCGCGAGCTGGAAGTTTTTGTACGCAGCAAACTGACTGAGTATCACTATCAGGAAGTTAAAGGCCCGCTGATGATGGACCGCGTGCTGTGGGAAAAAACAGGCCATTGGGAAAATTACAAAGAAGCCATGTTCACGACCTCTTCGGAGAACCGTGAGTACTGCATCAAACCGATGAATTGCCCTGGCCACGTGCAAATTTTCAATCAGGGTCTAAAATCTTACCGCGACCTGCCGCTGCGTATGGCGGAATTTGGTAGCTGCCATCGTAACGAGCCATCCGGCGCGCTGCATGGCCTGATGCGTGTACGCGGCTTTACTCAGGACGACGCCCATATCTTCTGTACAGAAGAGCAGGTGCGTACTGAAGTAAACAGCTGCATCCGTATGGTCTACGACATGTACAGCACCTTCGGTTTTGAAAAAATCGTGGTAAAACTGTCAACCCGTCCGGTTAAACGCATCGGCAGTGATGAACAGTGGGATCGTGCCGAGGCCGATCTGGCTGCCGCGCTGAAAGAGAACGATATTCCGTTCGACTATCAGCCGGGCGAGGGCGCATTCTACGGCCCTAAAATTGAATTCACCCTGTACGATTGTCTGGATCGCGCATGGCAGTGCGGCACCGTTCAGCTGGACTTCTCGCTGCCGGGCCGCCTGAGCGCCTCGTACGTGGGTGAAAATAATGAACGTCAGGTACCGGTGATGATCCACCGCGCTATCCTGGGTTCTGTGGAGCGCTTTATCGGTATTTTAACCGAAGAGTATGCCGGTTTCTTCCCGACCTGGCTGGCTCCTGTACAAGTAGTGGTGATGAATATCACCGATAGCCAGTCCGAATATGTTGCAGAATTGACCCAAAAACTTCAGAATGCGGGCATTCGTGTAAAAGCGGACTTGAGAAACGAGAAGATTGGCTTTAAAATCCGCGAGCACACGTTACGTCGTGTCCCTTATATGTTGGTCTGTGGTGATAAAGAGGTGGAAGCAGGCAAAGTTGCCGTTCGCACCCGCCGTGGTAAAGACCTGGGCAGCATGGACGTAAACGAAGCGATCGCGAAGCTGCAGGATGAAATCCGCAGTCGCAATCTTCATCAACTGGAGGAATAAGGTATTAAAGGCGGAAAACGAGTTCAACCGGCGCGTCCTAATCGCATTAACAGAGAAATCCGCGCCACCGAGGTTCGTCTGACTGGCGTCGATGGCGAGCAGATTGGTATTGTCAGTCTGAATGAGGCTTTAGAAAAAGCTGCGGAAGCAGGCGTTGATTTAGTTGAAATCAGCCCTAACGCCGAGCCGCCCGTTTGTCGTATCATGGATTACGGCAAGTTCCTCTACGAGAAAAGCAAATCTTCTAAAGAACAGAAGAAAAAGCAAAAAATTATCCAGGTTAAGGAAATTAAATTCCGCCCTGGTACCGATGATGGCGACTATCAGGTAAAACTACGCAACCTGATTCGCTTTCTGGAAGAAGGTGATAAAGCTAAAATCACGCTGCGTTTCCGCGGTCGTGAAATGGCTCACCAGCAGATCGGTATGGAAATGCTTAACCGCGTCCGTAAAGATCTGTGCGAGGACATGGAACTGGCGATTGTCGAATCCTTCCCTTCGAAGATCGAAGGTCGTCAGATGATCATGGTGCTCGCTCCTAAGAAGAAACAGTAGGCCATAAAGTGACAGCGTTTCGGTGGTTTACCGCCGGGCGCTGTACGCCTGCCTGTTTTATTTTATTAACAATGCGAAGTGGATGTTTTAAATGCCAAAGATTAAAACTGTACGTGGCGCGGCCAAGCGCTTCAAGAAGACTGCCTCTGGCGGCTTCAAGCGTAAGCACGCAAACCTGCGTCATATTCTGACCAAAAAATCTACCAAGCGTAAGCGTCACCTGCGTCCGAAAGGTCTGGTGTCCAAAGGCGATCTGGGTCTGGTTATTGCCTGCCTGCCATACGCATAAGTCTATTTTTTTTAACTCAGAATATTAAACAGGAGAGCTAAATGGCTCGTGTAAAACGTGGTGTAGTTGCTCGCGCACGTCACAAAAAAATCTTAAAACAAGCTAAAGGCTACTACGGTGCACGTTCACGTGTATATCGCGTGGCTTTCCAGGCTGTTATCAAAGCTGGTCAGTATGCTTACCGTGACCGTCGTCAGCGTAAGCGTCAGTTCCGTCAGCTGTGGATCGCGCGTATCAACGCAGCGGCACGCACTAACGGCATTTCTTACAGCCGTTTCATCAATGGCCTGAAAAAGGCATCGATCGAAATCGACCGTAAGATTCTGGCTGACATCGCTGTATTCGATAAAGTAGCGTTTACCGCTCTGGTCGAAAAAGCGAAATCAGCTCTGGCGTAAGTCAGGTAAAAGAGGGAGCTTGCTCCCTCTTTTATTTTGTAACCGCAGCAAAAGATTGACATTTCTGCCCATGCGTTTTTCAATAGAGCCACTTTTTACGACCCGGCAACCAGGCAACGCATTATGACCGCGAATTTCCGTTTCTTTTTTTACTTTAGCACCTGAACATCGGGGGCTTGTGCGCAAAGAAAAGAAACGAAAAATCGCGCTGAAAGCCTCCCTCGTGGAGGCTTTTTTATTTCTGGCGCGGCCAATCCAGGACGGGGTCGTCCCCATAAAAAACAGACCGGCCACGGCGGCTGGAAGAAGAGGAAAGCATGTCACATCTCGCAGAACTGGTGGCGAACGCGCAAGCGGCCATTAAGAATGCACGCGATGTTGCCGCGTTAGATACGGTACGCGTTGAATATCTCGGCAAAAAAGGGCAGTTGACGCTGCAGATGACCACGCTACGCGAACTGCCTGCCGAAGAGCGTCCGGCGGCGGGTGCGGTGATCAACGAGGCTAAACAACAGGTGCAGGAGGCGCTGACCGCGCGTAAAGACGAGCTGGAATCGGCCGAGTTAAATGCCCGTCTGGCGCAGGAGACCATTGATGTCTCCCTGCCGGGACGCCGCATTGAAAATGGCGGTCTGCATCCGGTTACTCGCACCATCGACCGTATCGAAACGTTCTTTGGCGAGCTGGGTTTTGCCGTGGAAACCGGCCCGGAAATTGAAGATGACTACCATAACTTTGACGCGTTGAATATTCCGGGTCACCACCCGGCGCGCGCCGATCACGATACCTTCTGGTTCGATGCCACACGCCTGCTGCGCACCCAGACCTCCGGCGTACAGATCCGTACCATGAAGAACCAACAGCCGCCAATCCGTGTTATCGCGCCAGGCCGCGTCTACCGCAACGATTACGATCAGACCCACACGCCAATGTTCCACCAGATGGAAGGCCTGATCGTTGATAAAAACATCAGCTTCACCAATCTGAAAGGCACGCTGCACGATTTCCTGCGCAACTTCTTTGAAGAAGATCTGCAGATTCGCTTCCGTCCTTCTTACTTTCCGTTCACCGAACCTTCTGCAGAAGTGGACGTGATGGGTAAAAATGGCAAATGGCTGGAAGTGCTGGGCTGTGGCATGGTGCACCCGAACGTGCTGCGCAATGTCGGCATCGATCCGGAAGTGTACTCAGGCTTTGCCTTCGGCATGGGTATGGAGCGTCTGACCATGTTGCGCTATGGCGTGACCGATCTGCGCGCCTTCTTCGAAAATGATTTACGTTTCCTCAAACAGTTTAAATAAGAGCGGGTAAAACCTATGAAATTCAGCGAACTCTGGTTACGTGAGTGGGTTAACCCAGCCATCGACAGTGCAGCACTCAGCGAACAGATCACCATGGCTGGCCTGGAAGTGGACGGCGTGGAAGCGGTAGCCGGCACGTTCCACGGCGTGGTGGTAGGCGAAGTAGTGGAGTGTGGACAGCATCCAAACGCCGATAAACTGCGCGTCACCAAAATCAACGTAGGTGGCGAGCGCCTGCTGGATATCGTCTGCGGCGCGCCAAATTGCCGCCAGGGCCTGAAAGTGGCTGTGGCCACCGTAGGCGCGGTGCTGCCGGGCGATTTTAAAATTAAGGCGGCTAAGCTGCGCGGCGAGCCGTCAGAAGGCATGCTTTGCTCCTTTTCCGAGCTGGGCATTACCGACGATCATAACGGCATTAT
>DOOK01000140.1:0-1328 GCA_003512805.1 Erwinia sp.
CACCTACGAAACCGGGCCGATTATCTGGGGCGAGCCGGGCACCAATGGCCAGCACGCGTTCTACCAGCTGATCCACCAGGGGACCAAGCTAGTGCCGTGTGACTTTATCGCGCCGGCCGTCAGCCACAACCAGCTGGGCGATCACCATGCCAAACTGCTCTCTAACTTTTTTGCGCAGACCGAAGCCCTGGCGTTCGGCAAATCTCGCGAAACGGTAGAGAAAGAGTTTGCTGATGCGGGTAAAGATGCGCAATCCGTCGAGCATATCGTGCCGTTCAAGGTGTTTGAAGGCAATCGCCCGACTAACTCCATCCTGCTGCGTGAAATTAACCCGTTCAGCCTGGGTGCGCTGATTGCGCTGTACGAACACAAAATCTTCACCCAGGGCGCTATCCTGAATATCTTCACCTTCGATCAGTGGGGCGTAGAGCTGGGTAAACAGCTGGCTAACCGTATCCTGCCTGAACTTTCCGGCGGCGAGCAGGTAGCAAGCCACGACAGCTCGACCAATGGACTGATCAACCGCTATAAAAACTGGCGTGGTTGAATGAGCTGAAATGCGTCCGCTTCTGCTGACGCAATGGAAAGCTTAAAGGTCGGCCATTGAGCCGACCTTTTTTTATACCTGTCAGATCCAACTTTATCTGCTGATGGCCCTGTTTGACAGGTGCTGGTTTGGCTTCTTTCCCGGTCAATGGGGCCTTACAGACAACGATGCCGTAAATCCCTCTTCCAATAATTGCTGTATGGCCCGGCTTGCCGCTAAGGAAATTCTTAAATTTCAGCTGCGTAAGGCGATTTTTGACAAGAATAGTCTGAAACATTTCAGACGTTGCCCCGCCTGAAATATCAGGTTTTACCCTTTAACTCTATGAAAAATAGTCTGTTTAAAGGTAAAAGTGCGCTGCCGCATTTTTTGACCATAAAATGCCCTTTTTAATCACAATTGGCAGTGTATGGCGCTAACTTGTTGCGTTATGGCAGCGATAAATAGCGATATGAGGCGTTTAGTGACCAATTGTTGCCTTATCTCTTCAAAAATGTTTCTGTTTAATACAGCGAAGCGGCGGTGGCCGGCCCGCTTAACCGTCCTGAATTCTGGTAATTTATTGCCTTATAATGGGCCGGTCTGAAACCTTTCAGACGAGTTGTCCATTCATTCTGTGAAGGATTTTGTATGAAAAAAGTCTTATGTGCTGCTGCAGCCGTAGCGTACTTAGCGACTGCTTCCGCCGCGTTTGCCGCGCCTGAAGAGGCCGGTGCCGCAGCGGGCGCCTCAGCGGGAAGTCTTTCCGCCGGGACGACCACGGCAGTGGGTGTGGGCGCCC
>DOOK01000140.1:1397-3705 GCA_003512805.1 Erwinia sp.
GTTCCAACACCGGAACCACCACCACCACCACGACCAGCACCACACGTTAAGAGCTGTAAATTAATCATAACCACACGCCTGTGTGGTTATTTTTTGAATTTTTAGACTTCATTCAGGAAACACACCAGTGCGCTACCTACCACTGCTGCTTTTATGCCTGCTTGCCCAGGGCTGCACACAAACACAAAAAAGCCTGGGAGAGACGGTAAAACTGGCTCTGCTTGGGCCAGATGATGTCGAGGTTACGGCTGAGCAGGTTGAAGGTCTGCCTTACGCCAGCATGTACCTACGCGTTAACGACGGGCAGCGTATTTTCGTCGTACTGGGCTTTGACGAAAACGGCCAGCAAAAATGGATCACGCGCGATCGCACGATGATCGTTACCCGGCATGGCCGCGTGGTAAAAACATTGGGCCTGGCGAACGACCTGCATGAGGTGAGCAATCTCGATCAGGATCCGCTGGCCGATCCGCTGCATTTGACCGAAGGTGCAGGCTGGACTCGCCAGCTGAGCTGGTCGGCGGCTGGCCGTTTCCACGCCGCGACGGCAGTGTCGCGTTTTACACGTCTGCAGGACCAGGTGCTTGACCTGATTGGACACCGTGTCGCCTGCCGCGTCTGGCAGGAAGAGGTCACGGCTGACGGTAATACCTGGCGCAATATTTTCTGGATCGACACGACTACCGGTCAGGTTCGCCAGTCGCGGCAGACGCTGGGCGACGACTTCTCCGTTGAAACCACCATTCTGAAGCCTGCGAAATCATGAAAAATATCACTTACTTCCTCGCCGGTTTTGCCGCCTGCGTGTCGCTAAACGTGTGCGCGGACAGCGAAGTCACCGTTTTCTCGCCGGACCGAAGCGAAACCGCGCTGGTTAGCCATGCGCAAAACCTGGCTCAGCTGACGGCAAGCCCCGCGCTGGCAGGAAAAACCTGGTGGCCAGGCACGGTTATTAGCGAAAAACTGGCGACGGCAGCAGCGGTACAGCAGCAGCAGCAGCTGCTGACGCGCCTGAAAAACTGGAGTGCAGCGCTGCGTGCTGATGATGACGGTGAAAAAGCGACGATAGTCGATAACCTCTATCAGCAAATTGCCGCCATCAAGGTGACGGGCAGGCAGATCGTTAATCTTGATCCCGACTGGGTGCGTCTGCGTCCGGAAGACAACCGCCTGTTGGCGGGCGAATACAGCGTCTATACGCTACAGAAACCGGGCAGTCTGACGATTGCCGGCCTGGCGAACGGTAGCGGTAAAACAACCTGGGTAGCCGGCCGTAGTGTGGTTGACTACCTGGCTGACCACGAGCGTCTGGACGGCGGCGAACGCAATTTCGTTACGCTTATCGCGCCTTCCGGCAAAACGGAACAGGTGCCGGTTGCCTACTGGAATCACCGCCATGTTGAACCCGACGCGGGCAGCATCATCTACGTTGGCTTTTCTGCCTGGTCGCTGCCTGACGGCCCGGATCTTAACCAGCAAATTATTTCTGTTTTGACGCACCGGATCCCTGACTGATGAAAAAAACTTACCTTCTCAGCCTGCTGGCAATGTCCGTGGCCTGCGCTTGTCAGGCTCAGGCTGCAGATCCTGTCGGGCCATCGCAGTCCGACTTTGGTGGCGTGGGCCTGCTTCAGGTGCCAACGGCGCGCATGGCGAAAGACGGCGAATTCAGCCTGAACTACCGCTATAACGATCAGTACCGCTTCTATTCTTCCTCGGTACAGCTTTTCCCATGGCTGGAAGCCACCATCCGCTATACCGATGTGAAAACCCGTCGCTACAGCGCCGTGGAAAGCTTCAGCGGCAGCCAGTCCTATAAAGACAAGGCGTTCGATCTGAAAGCGCGACTGTGGCAGGAAGGCTACTGGCTGCCGGAAGTCTCGGTGGGTGCGCGTGACCTGGGCGGCACGGGGCTGTTCGACAGCGAATACATGGTAGCCAGCAAAGCCTGGGGGCCTTTTGATTTCACCGTCGGGCTGGGCTTTGGCTACCTGGGCAACAGCGGAACGGTAAAAAACCCCTTTTGTGAGGCGGATAGCAGCTATTGCTACCGTTCTAACAGTAATGGCACAGCCGGTTCAGTCAGCGACAAAGATCTGTTTAAAGGCCCGGCGGCTGTTTTCGGTGGGATTGAATACCAGACGCCGTGGCAGCCGCTGCGCCTGAAGGTGGAATACGAAGGTAACAACTATCAGGATGATTTCGCCGGTCGACTGGAGCAGAAAAGCAAAATTAACGCCGGGGCTATTTATCGACTCACCGACTGGGCCGATATTAACGTCAGCTACGAGCGTGGTAACACGCTGAT
>DOOK01000021.1:0-8027 GCA_003512805.1 Erwinia sp.
GTTATCCTGGTCGGTGGTCAGACTCGTATGCCAATGGTGCAGACGAAGGTTGCTGAGTTCTTTGGTAAAGAGCCACGTAAAGACGTGAACCCGGACGAAGCGGTAGCGGTAGGCGCAGCGGTTCAGGGCGGCGTGCTGGCGGGCGACGTGAAAGACGTGCTGCTGCTGGACGTAACCCCACTTTCCCTGGGTATCGAAACCATGGGTGGCGTGATGACGGCGCTGATTGCCAAGAACACCACTATCCCGACCAAACACAGCCAGGTGTTCTCAACGGCAGAAGACAATCAGTCTGCGGTGACCATTCACGTGGTGCAGGGTGAGCGTAAGCGCGCGGCGGACAACAAGTCGCTGGGTCAGTTTAACCTGGACGGTATTCAGGCAGCACCACGCGGGATGCCACAGATCGAAGTTACCTTCGATATCGACGCCGACGGTATTCTGCATGTTTCTGCAAAAGACAAGAACAGCGGCAAAGAGCAGAAGATCACCATCAAGGCTTCTTCTGGTCTGAACGACGATGAAATCGAAAAAATGGTTCGCGATGCAGAAGCTAACGCCGAAGCTGACCGTAAGTTTGAAGAACTGGTCCAGATCCGCAACCAGGCCGATCATCTGTCGCACAGCACCCGTAAGCAGCTGGACGAAGCGGGCGATAAACTGCCTGCCGATGACAAAGCGCCAATCGAAGCGGCTCTGACCGAGCTGAACACCGCGCTGAAAGGCGAAGACAAAGCGGAAATCGAAGCGAAAATGCAGGCGCTGATGGAAGTGTCCAGCAAGCTGATGGAGTTCGCTCAGCAGCAGCAGGCCGCTGGCGGCGCAGCGGATGCAGCCGACGCTTCCGCGAAGAAAGATGACGACGTGGTCGACGCTGAGTTCGAAGAAGTTAAAGACAAAAAATAATCGCCCTTTAGCGGGCACGGTGGGCCGCAAGGCCCCCCAGTGAAACCTACGGGCGTCGGAGTGTTCTCCACGCCCGTTCACGCATATTGAGGGCAGGATCACCATAATGGCGAAGCAAGACTATTACGAGATTTTGGGCGTTTCGCGATCGGCGGACGAACGCGAAATCAAAAAGGCCTACAAACGCCTGGCGATGAAGCATCACCCCGATCGCAATCCGGGCGACAAAGAATCAGAAGCTAAATTTAAAGAAGTTAAAGAAGCCTACGAAATTCTGACCGATGCGCAGAAGCGTGCGGCTTATGACCAGTACGGTCATGCAGCCTTTGAACAGGGCGGCATGGGCGGCGGCGGCGGGGGTTATGGCGGCGGCGGCGCAGACTTCAGCGATATCTTTGGCGACGTGTTCGGCGATATCTTCGGCGGAGGACGCCGTCAGCAGCGTGCTGCGCGCGGCGCCGATTTGCGCTACAACATGGAGCTGACGCTTGAAGAAGCCGTCCGCGGCGTGTCCAAAGAGATCCGCATCCCTACGCTGGAAGAGTGCGACGTCTGTCACGGCAGCGGCGCCAAAGCGGGTACGCAGCCGCAAACCTGTTCGACCTGTCATGGTCAGGGCCAGGTACAGATGCGTCAGGGCTTTTTCACCGTGCAGCAGGCGTGTCCAACCTGTCACGGTCGGGGCTCCGTTATTAAAGATCCCTGCAACGCCTGTCATGGACATGGCCGCGTAGAGCGTTCTAAAACGCTGTCGGTCAAAATCCCGGCTGGTGTTGACACTGGCGATCGTATCCGCCTTTCCGGCGAAGGCGAAGCGGGCGAGCATGGTGCACCAGCAGGCGATCTTTACGTTCAGGTACAGGTGCGTAAGCACCCTATCTTTGAGCGTGAAGAAAATAACCTGTATTGCGAAGTGCCTATCAACTTTGCGATGGCAGCGCTGGGCGGCGAAATCGAAGTGCCGACGCTGGACGGACGCGTTAAGCTGAAAGTCCCTGCGGAAACGCAGACCGGTAAGCTGTTCCGCATGCGCGGTAAAGGCGTTAAATCCGTGCGCGGCGGCGCGCAGGGCGACCTGCTGTGCCGCGTGGTAGTGGAAACGCCGGTCAGCCTGAGCGAGAAGCAGAAAAGCCTGCTGCGCGAGCTGGAAGAGAGCTTTGGCGGCGTAGGCGGCGAGAAGAACAGCCCGCGGTCGAAAAGCTTTTTCGACGGCGTGAAGAAGTTCTTTGACGATCTGACCCGCTAGGTTAATAGCGTGCAGAATAAAACGGGTGGCTCAGGCCGCCCGTTTTTTTTATTGGTTCAGCGGTGCAAAGGGTTCAGCGCCGGGTGCGCGTTGTGGCGTGCTTCAGCCGTCGCTCCAGCATCGTCATCCGACGGTGTTTCATGGTATCCGCATCAGCCATCGCGACCGTGTTAATCAGCGGAAAGCTCTGGGTATAGAGCTACCGGCCAGTTTGAAGGCTTTGCATACCGCGCTGATACTTCTTCTGGCTCATATAGCGACATAGCCAGAAAGGATACGCCTCAGGTGGATGCCATATTTGCATATGCCGCGCGCCGCTTCCTACATAACGCTGGAGATTACCGGCATTCGTGTGGAGCGGCTGCAGGATATTAGTGAGGCTGACGCTGCTAACGAGGGCGTTCCACCAGCCAACGACCTGTTGCCATTATACCCAGGAACCGACCCGACACCTGAAGGCAACTTCGCTACAGCAATGGTGGCGTTTCAAAGACTGTGGGAATTTATCTACGGCGAGGAAAGCTGGCAGACTAACCCGTGAGTGTGGGTTATTGAGTTTCAGCGCGTGAAGAATCAGTTATGAAAACGATTGATGTTAAATCAGCATTAAGGGCGTGTTTTAGCTCACCTGAATGGGCCATCTTTTTTGAAGTGGCTGATGGTACCGGAGCTAATCAGCGTCGCTGGGCTTATGCCGTCTCGATGAATATGTATCCATCCCGGGTTTTAGAGATTCACAGATATGAAATTTACAGCTTATCAGATGGTGTAAAATGAAAAAAATTAACGTTGATAACCTTGATGGTCTGATCTTTACTTACTTCGGTATGGATTATGAGTTACACGGCCCTGGTGATAGCAATGAGTCGCAGATAGATGCGTGGCTATCTGAAACGCCAGCTGCTTATCAGCAAGGTCTGGTTGATGATATAGAGCATTTTCAGCTTGAATGCGATGATTTAGAAAAAGATTTTGATGAACGTTATGGTTTCGAGTTTTCCCCCGAGTTATGGGGTACGACCATAGAGGGTTTCTTCGATACTTTGAAGTTAAAAGTAGCTGAGTCGCTTTCAAATAAAAATTGATCATGGATGGTTGGATTAAGTATTATAGTCACTCGGAAATAATGCTGAGTGACTATAAATTAAAGACGGCCATTCCAGTGATTTATTACGCTTTTTTAAGCTCGGTGAATAGCGCTCCTTTTACAATGCTTCCAATTATAAATGTCGACAACAGAATAATGATGGATTTTACTGATCCATCAACAAAAAAGTCTGGGATAGGATCACCAGAATGCTGTATGAATGCACCCAGAAAAAAATATGTAATAAATACGTAAATAAACCCAGTCAAACCTATGCGCGATACCCATTCTGAAATTCGATACACCCAGTATTTAAGTGGCATGCTTGCTTTTAGTTTTTTTATTAAAATCGCATCAATTTGATAGGTTGGTGGTTAAAGTTTTGCAAATAACATAGTTGAACCGCCATTTCTTAAATAATTAATAACGGGGTGGAATTACACCCCTCTCATACCAATTGTGCTAACACACTGCTTACATTATCATATGGCTAAAAATGAATTTTATGCATAAGTATATATTATTCAAGGGGTAATTTAGGAGAGGCGCGATAAATTTACCTTTAGCTTCTATGAGCAACAGTAAGCACTAATCAACTCTATTTTACGGTAAGCCAGCTCGGCCAGATTGGTTGTATACGGGGAGAAAGCATTTCACGTTTCATCTGCCGGGAATTATGAGTACCCTGACCCGCAAACCATACTTTGCCAAGCCCCGACTTGTTGATTTGATCCAGCGTTAACATCAGCGCAGCGCTATCATACGCAGAATCAGATCCTGCATCTCCGCTTCGCTCGCAGAATGGAACACATCGTTATCAAGAAAAGATAACACACTGCCCAGCACGGCCTCTTCGATCATGGGGGCCGAGCGAATAACCCCGGACGTTCTCTCACGACGAAGAATGACGCTCTCTTGAGTGCCAGGATATTCCATAACGCGTTTAACGGCTGGCGACTGCTGCGTGAGCGTCGTGACGTTAAACTGCATCGTGATACGGCGTGTCGTCATTCATCATCCTACAGCTGCTGCTCTTCGCCGGCGGTCAGCAGGTGAACCCGGCGCACAACAGCCAGTTCCGGATTCTCAGGAATGTAGACGAAGCCGTTAGGGGACCACGATTCTGCAAAATTCGGCATGTAGCCGGGCTTCCCGCCTGACTATTTTGCGCCGCCGCCTACTCGCCAGTTCCGGTTCGACCACTATGTCATGCCCGTTTTATCCGATTAAGGGCGTTAACAGCGCGATGCGGCACGCCTCGTAAATAATTTCTCCGGCGGCCTTTTTGCCCGATAAACAACCGCCAACCATTTTTCCCGTCGTCAGAAACGCGTATGCTGTCAGGCCGCACGATTGTTTATCAGGAAAGATTGCAATGAAATCCGCGATTAAGCGACTACTGAATAATGAAGCAACCGGCGGCGTGGTATTAATTATCGCTGCCGCTATCGCTATGTACCTGGCCAACTCGGCCGGGACCCAACAAGCCTACCAGTCCATTCTTGCCATGCCGGTCGAATTCCGTTTTGGTTCGTTGGATATCAGCAAAGATTTGCTGTTATGGATCAACGATGCGTTGATGGCCCTGTTTTTTCTGATGATTGGTCTGGAAGTGAAACACGAGCTGGTTTCCGGCTCGCTGGCCACGCGTGAAAGGGCGATGTTCCCTTTGATCGCCGCCATCGGCGGCATGATTGCGCCCGGTGCCATTTTCGCGCTACTCAATCATAACGATCCGCTGGCCGTTCACGGCTGGGCTATCCCTACCGCCACGGATATCGCTTTTGCTTTGGGTATTCTGGCGCTGTTGGGCAGCCGCGTGCCGCCCGCATTGAAAATGTTTTTGATGGCGCTGGCGGTGATTGATGACCTGGGTGCCATTCTGATCATCGCCTTCTTTTATACGCAGGATCTGTCGCTGACTTCGCTTGGCGTGGCCGCCGGAGCCATTATGGTGCTGGCGTTACTGAACAGGCTAGGCGTGCGTAATATCGCCATTTACATGCTTGTAGGGATGGTGCTGTGGGTCGCGGTGCTGAAATCGGGCGTGCACGCCACGCTGGCTGGCGTTATTGTCGGCTTCTTTGTGCCGTTGGAGAAGCAGAACGGCCATTCTCCGGCTATCCATCTGGCGCACGGGCTGGCTCCATGGGTAAGCTGGGTGATCCTGCCGCTGTTTGCTTTTGCCAACGCTGGCGTTTCGCTGAGCGGTGTCTCGCTGGACGGGTTGTTCTCCGCCGTGCCGCTGGGCATCATTTTGGGGTTGTTTATCGGCAAACCGTTGGGCATTACGCTGATTTGCTGGCTGGCCGTCCGGCTACGTCTCGCTGCGCTGCCGGAAAATACGCGGATGCAGGATATTTGTGTCATTGGCGTACTGTGCGGTATTGGCTTTACCATGTCGATCTTTATCGCTTCACTGGCTTTCGATGCGCAGCATGAGGAGATGGTAACGCTGGCGAAGCTGGGTATTCTTACCGGCTCGATTGTTTCTGCACTGATGGGCTACACGCTGCTGCGCATTAAACTACGTTAACCGACGATAACGGCAGGCCGTTGCTTGCCGTTGTCTGTTCCGGCTAAGGCAGGACGATAAAGGCTAACGGAAGGGGCGAGGAGCCAAACGCCGGACATAAAAAAACCTGCCTGGGCAGGTTTCTTTATCAAAGCTGATTAACAGACGGGCGATTAAGCCAGTTTGTTGATCTGAGCAGTCAGGTTTGCTTTATGACGTGCCGCTTTGTTTTTGTGGATCAGGCCTTTAGCTGCCTGACGGTCCACAATAGGCTGCATTTCATTAAATGCAGTCTGCGCAGCTGCTTTATCGCCAGTAGCGATAGCCGCGTATACCTTCTTGATAAAAGTACGCAACATTGAACGACGGCTAGCGTTGTGCTTACGACGCTTCTCAGACGTTACGGCGCGTTTCTTAGCTGATTTGATATTAGCCAAGGTCCAACTCCCAAATAGTTCTATGAGGACAATTCAAAGGCCGAGGAATATGCCTCTTTAGCCCGTGGTTGTCAATGGATTTGTGCAAATAAGCGCCGCTGAAACAACGACACCTGGTTACGTTTCGATGGCGCAAGATTCTACCAGCTTCATGCCGATGAATACAGCTTATTCAAAAGAAAAATGGCAACGCCCACCAGGGACGGCAGAAAAAGCCCGTATTAACGCGGGAAAGGCGCATTCGCAGGTTAACCTTCCTGGCTGTACTTGGTATAATCCGCCGATTTCCACGAACCTGAGCCAGCCATGAAGTTTATCCGCGGCATACATAACCTCCGGGAGCAGCATCGCGGCTGCGTTCTCACCATTGGTAATTTCGATGGCGTGCATCGCGGCCATCAGGCGCTGCTGTCCCGACTGCGCGAAGAAGGGCGTAAACGCAATCTGCCGGTAGTGGTGATGCTGTTCGAACCGCAGCCGCTGGAGCTGTTTGCGGCCGATAAAGCGCCCGCACGGCTGACGCGGCTGCGTGAGAAGCTGCGTTATCTGGACGAGGCGGGCGTGGATGCGGTACTTTGCCTGCGTTTTGACCGCCGCTTTGCCGCCCTGTCGGCACACAGCTTTGTGTCCGATCTGCTGGTCGACAAGCTGGGCGTGCAGCTGCTGGCGGTCGGCGATGATTTCCGCTTTGGCGCTGGTCGCGAAGGGGATTTCCTGTTATTACAGAAAGCGGGCACCGACTACGGGTTTGACGTCATCAGCACCCAGACTTTTTGCGACGACGGCAAGCGCATCAGCAGCACGGCAGTGCGCCAGGCGCTGGCGGAAGACAATTTGCCGCTGGCGGCTACGCTGCTGGGGCATCCCTTCAGCATCTCCGGCCGCGTCGTGCACGGTGACGCGCTGGGCCGCACCATCGGCTTTCCCACGGCTAACCTGCCGCTAAGACGCTACGTTTCGCCCGTAAAAGGCGTTTACGCCGTAGAGGTCCATGGCCTGGGCGATAAGCCGCTGCCCGGCGTCGCCAACATCGGCACGCGTCCCACGGTGGCGGGCATACGCCAGCAGCTGGAAGTGCACCTGCTGGACGTTGCAATTGACCTGTATGGGCGCCATATAGAAGTGGTGCTGTGTGAAAAAATACGAAACGAGCAGCGTTTTACCTCGCTTGACGCGCTCAAAGAGCAAATTGCTAAAGACGTGGTGGCGGCCCGAACTTTTTTTGGGCTGAGCGCACCGGTTTAAACAGAAGCGAAATACGGAATCGAGAATCTGATGAGTGACTATAAATCTACCCTGAATTTGCCGGAAACGGGGTTCCCGATGCGTGGCGATCTGGCCAAACGCGAACCGGGCATGCTGCAGCGTTGGTATGATGACAATCTGTACGGCATCATCCGCGAAGCCAAAAAAGGGAAAAAAACCTTTATCCTGCATGATGGCCCTCCTTACGCGAACGGCAGCATTCATATTGGTCACTCCGTCAACAAGATTCTGAAAGACATTATCGTGAAGTCCAAAGGCATGGCCGGCTTCGATTCGCCTTACGTGCCGGGCTGGGACTGCCACGGTCTGCCTATCGAACACAAAGTCGAACAGATGATTGGCAAGCCGGGCGAGAAGGTCACGGCGGCCGAATTCCGCGAGGCGTGCCGTAACTATGCGGCAGAGCAGGTCGAAGGCCAGAAAAAAGACTTTATCCGTCTTGGCGTGCTGGGCGACTGGGATCGTCCTTACCTGACGATGAATTTCCAGACCGAAGCCAATATCATCCGTGCACTGGGCAAAATTATCGGCAATGGCCATCTGCATAAAGGCGCCAAGCCGGTGCACTGG
>DOOK01000021.1:8273-11009 GCA_003512805.1 Erwinia sp.
GCCAAGCCGGTGCACTGGTGCCTGGACTGTCGTTCTGCGCTGGCGGAAGCGGAAGTTGAATACTACGACAAAACGTCACCTTCCATTGACGTGATGTTCAATGCGGTTGACGCCGACACCGTGCGCGCTAAATTTGGCGTGGACAGCGTAGAAGGCCCGATCTCACTGGTTATCTGGACTACCACGCCGTGGACCATGCCCGCTAACCGCGCTATCTCTCTGCACCCGGAATTTGATTATCAACTGGTGCAGATTGAAGGCCGCGCGCTGATCCTGGCGAAAGATCTGGTTGAAAGCGTGATGAAACGTGCCGGTATCAGCGAATGGCAGGTACTGGGCGAAGCAAAAGGTGAAGCGCTGGAGCTGCAGCCTTTCCGTCATCCTTTCCTCGACATCACTTCTCCGGTCGTGCTGGGCGAGCACGTGACGCTGGAAGCGGGTACTGGTGCGGTGCACACGGCGCCAGGCCACGGCCCGGATGACTATGTTATCGGACAAAAATATGGCATTGAAGCCGCTAACCCGGTCGGCCCTGATGGCCGTTACCTCCCGGGCACCTATCCTACGCTGGATGGCGTAAACGTCTTCAAAGCGAACGATATGATTGTGGCGCTGCTGCGTGAAAAAGGCGCACTGCTGCATGTTGAAAAAATGCTGCACAGCTATCCGCACTGCTGGCGCCACAAAACGCCCATCATTTTCCGCGCCACGCCACAATGGTTCATCAGCATGGATCAGAAAGGCCTGCGCGAGCAGTCGCTGAAAGAAATTAAAGGCGTGCAGTGGATCCCGGACTGGGGTCAGGCGCGCATCGAATCCATGGTGGCCAACCGTCCTGACTGGTGTATTTCACGCCAGCGCACCTGGGGCGTGCCGATGGCGCTGTTTGTACATAAAGAGACCGAACAGCTGCATCCGGATACCCTGGCGCTGATGGAAAAAGTGGCGCAGCGTGTTGAGCAGGATGGCATCCAGGCCTGGTGGGATCTGGACGCGAAAGAGCTGATGGGTGACGACGCGGAAAACTACGACAAAGTGCCGGATACGCTGGATGTGTGGTTCGATTCCGGCTCTACCAGCTACTCAGTTGTGGATGCGCGTCCGGAATTTGAAGGCCATTCACCGGATATGTATCTGGAAGGCTCGGATCAGCATCGCGGCTGGTTTATGTCCTCGCTAATGATTTCCACGGCGATGAAAGGTAAAGCGCCTTATCGTCAGGTGCTGACGCACGGTTTTACCGTGGATGGTCAGGGCCGTAAAATGTCCAAGTCGATCGGCAACACCGTGTCGCCGCAGGACGTAATGAACAAGCTGGGTGGTGATATCCTGCGCCTGTGGGTTGCTTCCACCGACTACTCTGGCGAAATGGCGGTATCGGACGAAATCCTGAAGCGCTCTGCGGATGCCTATCGTCGTATTCGTAATACCGCGCGCTTCCTGCTGGCTAACCTGAACGGCTTCAATCCGGAAACGGATAAGGTCAGCCCGGAAGAGATGGTGGTGCTGGATCGTTGGGCCGTAGGCCGTGCTAAAGCGGCGCAGGATGCTATTGTCGCCTCTTATGACAGCTATGACTTCCACGAAGTGGTGCAGCGTCTGATGCAGTTCTGTTCGATTGAGATGGGGTCCTTCTATCTGGATATCATCAAAGACCGCCAGTACACCGCTAAGGCCGATGGCCTGGCGCGTCGCAGCTGCCAGACCGCGCTCTACTATATTGCGGAAGCGCTGGTACGCTGGATGGCCCCGATCATGTCCTTTACCGCCGATGAGATCTGGAACGAGCTGCCGGGCAAGCGTGAGAAGTATGTCTTTACCGAAGAGTGGTACGACGGACTGTTTACGCTTTCGGAAAGCGAGTCGATGAACGATAGTTTCTGGGCTGAGCTGCTGAAAGTGCGCGGCGAAGTTAACAAAGTGATTGAGCAGGCGCGCGCCGACAAGCGCGTAGGGGGTTCACTGGAAGCTACCGTTACGCTTTACGCTGACGCTGAGCTGGCGCAGAAGTTGACCAGCCTGGGCGACGAGCTGCGCTTTGTGCTGCTGACTTCAGGCGCACAGGTAGCGGATTACGCGCTGGCAACGGACGAAGCGCAGCAGAGCGAGCTGGTAAAAGGCCTGAAGATCGCGCTGCATAAAGCGGAAGGCGAAAAGTGCCCGCGCTGCTGGCATTACGCGACCGATATCGATCGCGAAGCGGAAATCTGCGGTCGCTGCGTCACCAACGTCAGCGGTGCTGGCGAACAGCGTAAGTACGCCTGATGAGACCTTTTCTTTCGACCGGACTGCGCTGGCTGTGGCTGGTGCTGGTAGTGATCGCCATCGACTTCGGCAGCAAGCAGTGGATCATGAATACGCTGATGCTGCACGAGTCGATGTCGGTGATGCCGTTCTTTAACTTTTTCTACGCGCACAACTACGGTGCAGCGTTCAGCTTCCTGGCAGATAAAGGCGGCTGGCAGCGTTGGTTCTTCGCCGCTATTGCGGTGGCCATTGCCGTCGCGCTGATGGTGATGATGTATCGCACCGAAGCCAGCAAGAAGCTGAACAATATCGCTTACGCGCTGATTATTGGCGGCGCGTTGGGCAATCTGTTCGATCGCGCTTACCACGGTTTTGTGGTCGATTTTATCGACTTCTACGTGGGCGACTGGCATTTTGCCACTTTTAATATCGCAGACTGCGGCATCTGTATCGGTGCCGCGCTGATCGTGCTGGAAGGGTTTTTAACGG
>DOOK01000021.1:11091-13499 GCA_003512805.1 Erwinia sp.
TGGAAGGGTTTTTAACGCCCGCCGGCAAAGCGAAAAGGGCAGGGCATGACTGATTCTGTACAGCGCAACAGCGCGGTGCTGGTGCATTTCACCTTAAAACTCGCCGATGGCTCCACGGCGGAGTCAACGCGGGATAACGGCAAGCCAGCGCTGTTCAGCCTGGGTGACGGCAGCCTTTCCGGCGAGCTGGAAGAGCAGCTGCTGGGCCTCGCGCCTGGCGATAAAAAAGCGTTTTCGCTGGGCCCGGATGCCGCATTCGGCCAGGCCAGCCCGGATCTTATCCAGTATTTCTCGCGCCGTGACTTCACGGAAGCGGGCGAGCCGGAAGTGGGTGCCATCATGCTGTTCAGCGGCATGGACGGCAATGAAATGCCGGGCGTGATCCGCGAAATCTCCGGGGACTCTATCACCGTGGACTTCAACCATCCGCTGGCCGGACAAACGATTCATTTTGACGTAGAAGTGCTGGAAATCGATCCGGTACTGGAGGCAAACCATGCAAATCCTGCTGGCTAATCCACGCGGCTTTTGTGCCGGCGTCGATCGCGCCATCAGCATCGTTGAGCGCGCGCTGGAGATGTACGGCGCGCCTATCTACGTGCGGCATGAAGTGGTGCATAACCGTTACGTCGTAAACAGCCTGCGCGAGCGCGGCGCTATCTTCATTGAAGAAATCAGCGAAGTGCCGGATGAGTCGATTTTGATTTTCTCTGCACACGGCGTGTCTCAGGCGGTGCGGGCGGAAGCCAAAGCGCGCAACCTGACCATGCTGTTTGACGCGACCTGCCCGCTGGTGACCAAAGTGCATATGGAAGTCGCGCGCGCCAGCCGTAAAGGAACCGAAGCGATCCTGATTGGCCATGCCGGCCATCCGGAAGTGGAAGGCACTATGGGGCAGTACAGCAACCCGGCTGGCGGCATGTATCTGGTGGAGTCACCTGCGGACGTGTATAAGCTGCAGGTTAAGCACGAGGACAACCTCTGCTTTATGACGCAGACTACGCTTTCGGTGGATGACACTTCCGAAGTGATCGATGCGTTGCGCGACCGCTTCCCGAAGATCGTCGGGCCGCGTAAAGATGATATCTGCTACGCCACCACCAATCGCCAGGAAGCGGTGCGCACGCTGGCAAAGGATGCGGATGTGGTGCTGGTTGTCGGGTCGCGTAACTCTTCCAACTCGAACCGACTGGCCGAGCTGGCGCAGCGCGCGGGCAAACTCGCACGTCTGATCGACTCGGCAGATGATATTCAGGAAGCCTGGATCAAAGACGTCAAGTGCGTAGGCGTGACGGCAGGCGCTTCCGCACCGGATATTCTGGTGCAACAGGTTATTCAGCGCCTGCGCGAGCTGGGCGGTGAAGCTGCAATCGAGCTGATTGGCCGGGAAGAGAATATCGTTTTCGAAGTACCGAAAGAACTGCGCGTGGATGTTAAGCAGGTCAACTGACCGTTAACGCTTCACCCTGCCCGAAGTAAAACGCCTGTTTTGCTTCGGGCTTTTTATTGCCTCCCGTCATGCCTCTTAATGGGTTCTCCTCTCCTCTCGCACGCTGAAAATATCATACAGATCAACTTTTCTAATGATTCGGCTTGATTCCCGCGGGGGAGCTGTTTTTATAGCCCTGGGAACCAAAAAACAAGAGGGAGATAAAGATGGGTCATTACGAAGTCAGAAAATCACACAAGCAGACGGATCAACCCTGGTATTTTGTGCTGGTGGCGAATAATCATGAAATTATTTTCACCAGCGAGATGTATGCCAGCAAACAGGGCGCGCTGAAAGGCATTAAATCCGTTCAGACTAATGCGTCTTCTCAGGAGATACGCGATAAGAGCTGAGCCGTGGCGGAGGCGATTTTTCTGTCTCCGCCGTTCAACTTCGCTATGCTTACTCCTTGCCGTAATTGTAAGGAGTCTGCATTGAATATTATCGCGATTATGGGACCGCACCACGCGTTCTATAAGGATGAACCCATCCGCGAACTGGATGGCGCGCTGGCCGCCCAGGGTTTTCAAACTATTTACCCCAAAGACGCTGGCGATCTGCTCAAGCTGATTGAACACAATCCACGTATTTGTGGCGTGATTTTTGACTGGGATGAGCATGGCGTCGATCTGTGCAGCGAAATAAACCAGCTGAATGAGTATCTGCCGCTCTATGCGTTTATTAATACGCATTCCACCATGGACGTCAGCGTTAACCAGATGCGCATGGCAATCTGGTTTTTTGAATATGGCCTGGGCGCGTCGGAAGATATCGGGCAGCGTATCCGTCAGTACACCGATGAGTATATCGATACCATCACGCCACCGCTGACTAAGGCGCTGTTCACTTACGTGAAAGAAGGGAAATATACCTTCTGTACGCCGGGCCATATGGCGGGCACGGCATTTCAAAAAAGCCC
>DOOK01000016.1:0-2908 GCA_003512805.1 Erwinia sp.
CTCGGCATTCCTGCTGAACCGCTCTTCCGATCTAGGATGGATCTAACCCGAAAACTGAAAGTGATATCAGTCGTTACTTCAGTGAAGCGATGATGCCCTCTCAACAGGAAACGTTGGGGCAAATTGTGGTGGAGATTCTGCGTTCGGGTAAAAATATTAACCGCAAGGCGATCTGTTCTAAGCTGCTCAGGCGTCTTGAACTGGCCTCTGATGCCGGACAGGAAAAACATTATCACGAATTGATAGGTATGTTATTTGGCCGTGAGGACTGAGTTTCAAAGCCTGGATGATGATTACCAGACGTCCTAACTTTTCTGCTCGGCCTGGCCTGCTTTCCCGCCTGGCCCTTTGATCGGCGGTGGTTGATAAACCTGCTGCCTCCCAGGGTTGCATCCGGGAACTGTGGCTATTTATGCGCCCACATCACTGATACAGAGAAGCTGGTATGTACAGAAACGACGATGAAAAACTGATCGATATAGTACTGGGCGAGGCCGTGCTGGTGCTGTTAAAAACGGATGCTACTATCAATAACGCCGCGCTGATCCGTCAGCTGCAGGCGATGGCCGCCGTGGAAAAAAGTGCTGCCAGGCACCGCGCCTGTAAACAGGCCATTATTGATGTCAGAAATAATATAAAAACGGGTAACAATCGCTATACCCACGAAATCCGTGACGTGGATAATGTGACGCACCTTTTTACCAGTGAAGGTCCGCCAGACGGTACCAAAAAACATTGAGTCAATTCAGGTGGGGTGATCCCGCCCTTTTTAAAGGCGAATACTATGCAGCAGCACTCTTCAGAGCCGGGCATCCTTGAGCATTTTCAGGGAGAAGGTGATTTACTGGCTCAGGAAACCAAAGTTATTGGCGCCGTTATCAGAGAAATTGCGGCTGCCGGTGGGTATGTGACAAACAAAGCCATTATTCTGAAGCTGATTGAAAAGCTGGAACATACCTCTGATGTCGTGCAGCTGGATGTGTTCCGCCAGGCGCTGGAAATTGTGGTTGCCCGTACCCCTGACGACGCATAACGTTTCACAGAATGCACCAGGCAGCGTTGCGCTTCGATTGACGCCAGGCAGCAGGACGCAACAGCCTGGGCTTGCTGCCTGGCGCATCTGAAAACGGGGTGGAACAGAGGTTATTGAAAGCGGTCTATTAACGATCGGAAAGCGCGCTGAATAGCAGCCTTCATCTGTTCGTCGGTGGTTTGTGCGCTGTGGATCTGTAATCGAATTAAGATGTTATGTCGTCCTACCGGTTCGCCGCTTTCCAGCAGCTCTGCCACGGCTCTGCCGATGAGGGCACAGATTTCTGAAGAATACGCCTGCTCTGTTTTGGGCACTCTCTTCCCTCTTTGAACTGTACCTGTCAACAGACTATCACAGCCCGCCGCAGTGGGTATACTTTTGCTGTATATTTAGCCTGGTGCGCCCGCATCAAAAGCACAGCCGTCTGAATCCCCAAATAAAAAAAGCCCGCCGAAGCGAGCTTGATCCTGCATGCAAAGCGATATTATAGCTTGCCAGCGTTTTCAGACAGGTACTTCGCTACGCCGTCCGGAGACGCGCCCATACCTTCTTTGCCTTTTTCCCACTGAGCCGGGCACACTTCGCCGTGCTCTTCGTGGAACTGCAGCGCGTCAACCATACGCAGCATTTCATCAACGTTACGGCCCAGCGGCAGATCGTTAACTACCTGGTGGCGAACCACACCGGCTTTGTCGATCAGGAAAGAGCCGCGCAGCGCAACGCCTGCATCCGGATGCTCAATGCCGTAGGCTTTCTGGATTTCACGTTTGATATCCGCAACCATCGCGTATTTTACTTCGCCGATGCCGCCTTTATCGATAGGGGTTTTACGCCATGCGTTGTGAACGAACTCGGAGTCGAAAGAGACGCCAACCACTTCCACGCCGCGCTTCTGGAATTCTTCATAACGCTTATCGAAAGCGATCAGCTCAGAAGGGCAAACAAAAGTGAAGTCCATTGGCCAAAAGAACACAACGGTGGCTTTACCAGCGGTGTGTTTTTTAAAGTTGAAATTTTCTACGATTTCACCGTTGCCCAGCACGGCTGCGGCGGTGAAATCAGGGGCCTGACGAGTTACGAGAACCATGGTCACTCCTGTAAAGAGACATTAAGGGAAACGGCCGCCAGTATGAGGCGACATAGCCTGGCAAACCAGCGCTAAGCGCCGATTTCTCTGATAGTTTACACCTATCAAAAAGCGTTTTTATTCAATATGTTCACCACCATAACCTTTTTCAGCAAAAGGGCAAGCGCGACTAGAGCAACTGCTGACGGGCTTTCGCCATCATTTGTGGATAAAACTGCCGGAAAATAGACTCAAACTGCTGATAATTATCGGTAAAGTCCTGATAACAGTCTGCCAGGGCTATCAGGCGAGGACGGCGGCTGGCCATTCCACTCAGGACATTTTGCAAATAGAGCGCCTGCGCGTATTTTTCCATCCATCGATCCGTCCACAGATAGCGATTCAGGTTCTGAAAGCGCTCTGGCGTCGTGGCAAGATGCGGGCCTATCTCGGCTTGCGCCCGGCGTAAAAAATCCGGTAGCGCCGTTTCCGGTACGATCTCATCCCAGTGGCGGGATAAAAAGTGATCCCAAATAACGTCCAGTGCGATAGGTGAGACACGGTAAGTTTCCGGACGGAAAAATCCACGTGCGACACGGACTTCCGGCAGGGCGTCGGTCATGACGTCAATACGTCGGTGCAGCAAAATACCGGCGGCAACGTTATCGGGCCAGACGTCACGTGGATTGCCGCGCACAAAGTCGGCCATCAGGTTGCCCAGCAGGGAGCTGTCAGCCAGCTGAGCCAGGTGAAGGTGAGCGAGAAAGTTCATCGCGGCAGTATATCGGCTTCTGCCGCGTCGGGATACT
>DOOK01000016.1:3025-6441 GCA_003512805.1 Erwinia sp.
CAAAGCGCTACACGCTTGTTGGCGGACGGTTTAACCGATAGATGCGGCGAATGGTTCAGAATTGGCGGGTTTTCAGCTAGAATGTGCGCCCTGATTTCCCTGACTGTGAATGACCATGCGCGTTGCCGATTTTTCTTTTGAGTTGCCCGAATCTTTGATTGCCCACTACCCGCAGGCCCAGCGCAGCGGATGCCGTCTGCTGTGCCTTAACGGGCCGGACGGCGAGCTGACCCATGGGGTGTTCACCGATTTACTGGATTTGCTCAATCCGGGTGACCTGCTGGTTTTTAACAATACGCGCGTGATCCCGGCGCGTATCTTCGGGCGCAAAGCCAGCGGCGGCAAAATCGAAGTACTGGTCGAGCGAATGCTGGATGAGCATCGCGTGCTGGCGCATATCCGCGCATCTAAAGCGCCTAAAGCGGGTGCCGAACTGCTGCTTGGCGACGACGAAAGCGTTAAGGCGACCATGGTTGCCCGTCATGATGCGCTCTTTGAACTGCATTTTGACGACGAGCGCGCCGTGCTGGATATTTTGGATGCCGTTGGCCATATGCCGCTGCCGCCTTATATCGACCGTCCTGATGAAGACGCCGACCGTGAACTCTATCAGACCGTTTACAGCGAGCGTCCTGGCGCGGTAGCGGCCCCAACCGCAGGCCTGCATTTTGACGAACCTATGCTGGAAGCGCTGCGGGCGAAAGGTATTGAAACCGCTTTCGTGACCCTCCACGTCGGCGCGGGCACTTTCCAGCCGGTGCGTGTGGACAGCATCGAAGATCATATTATGCACGCTGAGTATGCTGAAGTTCCGCAGGAAGTTGTGGACGCGGTACTGGCCTGTAAAGCACGCGGCAACCGCGTCGTTGCCGTAGGGACAACATCGGTTCGTTCGCTGGAAAGCGCGGCGGCAGCGGCCAAAGACGCCCTGATTGCGCCTTTCTTCGACGACACCAAAATCTTTATCTACCCCGGCTATGAGTATCAGGTTATTGATGCGCTGGTCACCAATTTCCATCTGCCGGAATCCACGCTGATCATGCTGGTTTCCGCTTTTGCAGGCTACCGTCATACCATGCACGCTTACCAGCAGGCGGTAGCGGAGCAGTACCGCTTCTTTAGCTATGGCGACGCGATGTTTATTACCCGTAATCCGCAGGCAATAAACGAGCAGGTCGGCAAGTAAGACAATAACCGGATTTGACCGGTTGCGATGCCTGCCCCTGACCAGGGCGCAGGTCAACTCTTAAGCATCAGACTGTTTCTCTGATGGAGGCAACGTGAAGTTTGAATTAGATACTACTGATGGGCGCGCGCGCCGTGGCCGTCTGGTTTTCGATCGTGGCGTGGTGGAAACCCCGGCCTTTATGCCTGTAGGCACCTACGGCACTGTTAAAGGCATGACGCCGGAGGAAGTGCAGGATACCGGCGCCCAGATCATCCTCGGCAATACTTTTCACCTGTGGCTGCGTCCGGGCCAGGAAATTATGAAGCTGCATGGCGACCTGCACGACTTCATGCAGTGGAAAGGACCGATCCTGACCGATTCAGGCGGCTTCCAGGTGTTCAGCCTGGGGGATATCCGTAAAATCACCGAAGCGGGCGTGCACTTCCGTAACCCGATTAACGGCGACAAGATCTTCCTGGATCCCGAAAAGTCGATGGAGATCCAGTACGATCTGGGTTCCGATATCGTCATGATTTTCGACGAATGTACGCCTTATCCGGCCGACTGGGATTACGCCAAACGTTCGATGGAGATGTCGTTGCGTTGGGCGCAGCGCAGTCGCGATCGCTTTGATTCGCTTGGGAATAAAAACTCGCTGTTCGGGATTATTCAGGGCGGTGTTTACGAAGATTTACGAGATGTCTCCGTAAAAGGGCTGGTAGAGATTGGCTTTGATGGTTACGCTGTGGGCGGCCTGGCGGTCGGTGAACCGAAAGAGGACATGCACCGCATTCTGGAGCACGTCTGTCCGCAGATCCCCGAGGACAAACCGCGCTATCTGATGGGCGTCGGCAAACCAGAAGACCTGGTAGAAGGCGTGCGTCGCGGCATTGACATGTTTGACTGCGTGATGCCTACGCGCAACGCCCGTAACGGCCACCTGTTTGTGACCGACGGCGTGGTAAAAATCCGTAACGCGAAATATAAAGATGATACGGCGCCGCTGGATGCAGAGTGCGATTGCTACACCTGTCGCAATTACAGCCGCGCTTACCTGTATCATCTGGATCGTTGCAACGAGATACTGGGTGCACGTCTTAACACTATTCATAACCTGCGTTATTACCAGCGCCTGATGGCGGGTTTACGTAAGGCAATTGAAGAGGGTAAATTAGAGCACTTCGTTAGCGAATTCTATGCACGGACGGGCAAAGCGGTTCCGCCGTTAAACGTCTGATAATTAATCAAAGAGGGAAAATTAATGAGCTTGTTCATTTCTGATGCAGTGGCTGCTGCTGGTGCGCCAGCACAGGGAAGCCCGTATTCGCTGGTGATTATGCTGGTGGTTTTTGGTCTGATTTTCTATTTCATGATCCTGCGCCCACAGCAGAAACGCGGTAAAGAGCATAAGAAACTCATGGACTCCATTTCCAAAGGCGACGAAGTGCTGACCACCGGCGGTCTGGTCGGACGCGTAACCAAAGTCGCGGATACCGGCTATGTTGCTATCGCACTGAACGAGACGACGGAAGTTGTGGTCAAACGTGATTTCGTGGCTGCCGTTCTGCCGAAAGGTACGATGAAGGCGCTGTAATTTTTTGTTTTCCCTAAGGGAACTGCCGTGTTAAACCGTTATCCTTTGTGGAAGTACATCATGCTGATCGTCGTGCTTATCGTCGGTCTGCTCTATGCGCTTCCCAACCTGTATGGTGAGGATCCGGCTGTTCAGATCACCGGCGCGCGCGGAAGCGCCGCCAGTGAACAGACGCTGAATCAGATCCAGAGTGTTTTAAAAGAAGAGAATATCCAGAGCAAATCCCTTGCGCTGGAAAACGGCGCTATCATGGCGCGCTTCGCTAACGGCGACGTGCAGCTGCGTGCGCGTGACGCTATTATCAAAACGTTAGGCGAAGACTACGTGGTCGCGCTTAACCTTGCCCCGGCCACGCCACGCTGGCTGAGCCTGCTGGCCGCAGAACCGATGAAACTCGGTCTCGATCTGCGCGGCGGCGTGCACTTCCTGATGGAAGTTGATATGGATACTGCCCTGAGCAAGCTTCAGGAACAGAATATTGACAACCTCAGAAGCGATCTGCGCGACAAAAATATCCCCTACACCAACGTGCGCAAGACCGATAACTACGGTCTGGAAATCCGTTTCCGTGACGCGCAGGCGCGCGACGACGCCGTCAGTTATCTGACCGGCCGTCATCGCGATCTGGTGATCAACACCAGCGGCAGTAATCTG
>DOOK01000017.1:0-9583 GCA_003512805.1 Erwinia sp.
GGTACTGGACGCGGGCTGTGGGCCAGGCTGGTTCAGCCAGCGCTGGCGCAGCGCGGGCAATGGGGTTACCGCGCTGGATCTCTCTTCGGCGATGCTGGAGGAGGCAAGGCTCGGCGATACGGCCGACGCCTATCAGCTGGGGGATATCGAAGCGCTACCGTTTGCCGCTGCCGCCTTCGATGTGTGCTGGAGTAACCTTGCCGTGCAGTGGTGCAGTGATTTACGCCTGGCGCTGATCGAAATGTGCCGCGTGACCCGGCCCGGCGGCCAGGTGTTGTTTTCAACGCTGGCAGCCGGATCGCTGAACGAGCTTCATCAGTCCTGGCGAGCGCTGGCGTTGCCTGCACCCGTTAACCATTTTTTGAGCGAAGCGCAAATAGAGACGGCAGGAAATGCGCTCGGGCTTCGTTTGATTCCACAGACCCTGACGCTGGCTTTTCCGGATGTGCTCAGCGCGCTGCGTTCACTGAAAGGCATTGGCGCCACGCATCTGCATCAGGGACGCCGTGACGGGGCGCTGGGGCGTCATCATCTGAATCAGCTGGCGCAGTGCTGGCCGCGCGACGAGCGTGGCTACCTGCTCAGCTATCATCTGCTGTATGGAGTCATTGATTGTGAATAGCTGGTTTATTACCGGGACGGATACAGAAGTAGGGAAAACGGTTGCCAGTAGCGCGCTGTTACAGGCGGCTCGCGCCGCCGGGTGGCGTAGCGTCGGCTATAAGCCCGTTGCCTCCGGCTGTGAGATAACGGCGGAAGGTATCCGCAACAGCGATGCGCTGGCTTTACAGCGTAACAGCGCGCTGGCCTTGCCCTATGAACAGATCAATCCGCTGGCTTTTCTCGAGCCAACCTCTCCGCATATCGTCAGCGCGGAAGAGGGCAGACCCATTGAATTCGCCCAGCTTTCTGCAGGCCTGGCGGCGTTGCGCGAGCAGGCTGACTGGGTGTTGACCGAGGGCGCGGGCGGCTGGTTTACTCCTCTGTCAGACAAGACAACTTTTGCGGAATGGGTGGTGAGTGAGCAGCTGCCTGTCGTGCTGGTGGTCGGCGTGAAGCTGGGCTGTATCAATCACGCTATGCTGACGGCGCAGGCTGTGCTGGCCTGCGGACTGCGTCTGGCTGGCTGGATAGCCAACACGGTGCAGCCGCCGGGCAGGCGACATGCGGAATACATGGCGACGCTGCAACAGCGGCTACCCGCACCGCTGCTGGGCGAGATCCCGTATCTAACCGACAGCGCCGATTTTGACCGGCTTGGACACTACGTGCGGCTGCCCGGGTAGAGCCATGCTCTCCGGCGTGGGTGTCGCGCCGGGGAACCTTATGAAGCGGTCAGCCAGGTATTAACCACTCTCTCATCCAGCTGCGCTACGCTGCCGTGCGCCACATTGCGCCCGCGATGCAGCAGCAGAAAGTAGTCGGCCACCTTACGGATAAATGAAATCCGCTGCTCCAGCAGCAGAATAGTCAATCCAAAATCGTGATTCAGGCGGTGGATCAAATTTCCCATCTCTTCTTCCAGCCAGGGCGACATACCTTCAGTCGGTTCATCCAGGATTAGTAACTTTGGCTGAAACACCAGCGCTTTGGCCAGCGAAAGCTGCTGCTGCTGCTCGAGTGCCAGTTCTCCACTGCGCTGGTGACGAAGCGAATAAAGCGCGGGAAAAAGCTCGAAAACCATCGGTGGAATAGCCGGGTGACGCTGTTGACCCGCGCCCGCCAACAGCGCTATCTGCAAATTTTCCTCCACGCTGAGCTGCGAAAAAATATGCCGTCCCTGAGGGACATAGCCAATACCAAGCGCCGCCCGCTTTTCTACCGGCTGCTGCAGTAAATTCTGCGGGGGTAAATTGCCTTCCTGCCATGTAATCGTGCCGCTGTTAATCGGCAGGTGGCCCATAATGCAGTTAACCAGCGTGGTTTTTCCCATCCCGGGCCTCCCCAGCACACCGGTACAGGTGCCCGGCGGCAGCGCCAGATCCACATCCCATAAAATATGGTTCTGCCCGTAAAACTGATTTATCGCATGTAAGCTCAGCATCTGACACTCTCCTCCAGACAGTTTTCGAGCGCGCCTTCGTAGCGTCACGAAGGATTGACCGTTGACGCAACGTCTCCGGCTGGTGCTTCTCGCCCTGATATGTTGAAAGCGTGAGGCGGTAGCTGAAGGTTGCAATTCACAGGCCAGTTTTGTTTTACGCGGAAAATAGAACGTCCGGGCAACGGGCTATTGGTCAGGAAAGGTTAATAATTGCCAACGGTAATTTCCTGCTGCACTTTGATGGTGCTGAAAACTTAACATTTATGGTGCAGACGCCTGCCGATAAGGCAAAAAAGCGTCTTAGCATGGCGGAAAAAAAGCCTGCACAGGGATAGCCTTAAAGGCGGAAGTATGCTTCAGGGCGGGTAAGACCGTAGGAGATAAGTAAAAAATTCAGGGAAAAATTTTTTTTTGCGTACGCGCTCGTCCCGCCTGGCAATTTATACACAGCAGACGGCTTGGGCGTTGAAATCAGTTATCCACCATTCCTGTGGATAACCATGTGTATGAATGACTGAAAACCTTTAAAAGGCGAGAGCCGGCGCGGGCTAAGCTTGAGTTGGTGCTAAACTCGGCTGCAATAACATGTTTTTATCTTTCAAAACGTTAGGGAAAATCAAGCGGCCGGGGAAGGCAGGGGATTTTACGGCCGCCATTTTGTCAGGATGCCTTGACAAATGTTAAAATGCCAAACCCGCTGGGGATAACCTTCTCACTTTCTTGCCGCTTAAGCATCGAGTAAAGCCCGTTACGCTGAACAATTTGCGCCTCCCTTGAGTTTTAATCGATAACTGTGGATATATCCAGTATTTTTTGCTGGCAAAATCGCCATAGCAGAGTAAAATTACCACCCTGTTCGCGCTTTTCATCATCATCAGGTAGCCATTCAATGAGCAAAGTCTTTAAACTTAATTCCGCCTTTAAACCTTCCGGCGACCAGCCTGAAGCCATTCGCCGCCTTGAGGAAGGGCTGCAGGATGGACTGGCGCACCAGACGCTGCTCGGCGTGACCGGGTCGGGCAAAACCTTTACCGTCGCCAATGTGATAGCCGACCTTAACCGGCCTACGATGGTGCTGGCGCCGAATAAAACTTTAGCAGCGCAACTTTACGGTGAGATGAAAGAATTCTTTCCGGAAAATGCCGTAGAGTATTTTGTCTCCTACTACGACTATTATCAGCCGGAAGCTTACGTGCCCAGCTCGGACACCTTTATCGAGAAGGATGCTTCCGTTAATGAGCACATTGAACAAATGCGTCTTTCGGCCACCAAAGCGCTGCTGGAACGTCGGGATGTGATTGTAGTGGCCTCGGTGTCGGCGATTTACGGCCTGGGCGACCCGGACTCCTATCTGAAAATGATGCTGCACCTGACGCGTGGGATGGTGATCGATCAGCGCGCCATTCTTCGCCGTCTGGCGGAACTGCAATACAGCCGCAACGACCAGGCTTTTCAGCGCGGTACTTTCCGCGTGCGGGGGGAAGTCATCGATATCTTCCCGGCGGAATCGGACGATTACGCGCTGCGCGTTGAGCTGTTTGACGAAGAAGTCGAGCGGTTGTCAATTTTCGATCCGCTGACAGGCCAGATAACCTCGGTGATCCCGCGCTACACCATCTACCCCAAGACGCACTACGTCACCCCGCGCGAGCGTATTCTGCAGGCGATGGAAGATATCAAAGTGGAGCTGGCCGACCGTCGCAAAACGCTACTGGCGAACAATAAGCTGCTGGAAGAGCAGCGTATTTCTCAGCGCACGCAGTTTGATTTAGAAATGATGAACGAGCTGGGTTACTGCTCGGGCATTGAAAACTATTCGCGCTATCTCTCTGGCCGTGGGCCTGGCGAAGCGCCGCCAACGCTCTTTGACTATCTGCCGGCGGATGGCCTGTTAGTGATTGATGAGTCGCACGTCACTATTCCGCAGATCGGCGGCATGTATCGCGGCGACCGGGCACGCAAAGAGACGCTGGTGGAGTATGGTTTCCGCCTGCCGTCAGCGCTCGATAACCGCCCGATGAAGTTTGAAGAGTTTGAGGCGCTGGCCCCGCAGACTATCTATGTTTCCGCTACGCCAGGTAAATACGAGCTGGAGAAATCGGGCGGCGAAATTGTGGATCAGGTGGTGCGTCCGACCGGCCTGTTGGATCCGCTGATTGAAGTCCGGCCGGTGGCAACGCAGGTCGACGATCTGCTGTCGGAAATCCGCAAGCGCGTGGCGATTGACGAGCGCGTGCTGGTCACCGTGCTGACCAAGCGCATGGCAGAGGATTTAACGGAATACCTTACCGAGCACGGCGAGCGGGTACGCTATCTGCACTCGGACATTGATACCGTAGAGCGTGTAGAGATCATTCGCGACCTTCGCCTTGGCAAGTTTGACGTGCTGGTGGGTATCAACCTGCTGCGTGAGGGGCTGGATATGCCGGAAGTTTCGCTGGTGGCGATTCTGGATGCCGATAAAGAGGGCTTCTTACGTTCCGAACGCTCGCTGATCCAGACTATTGGTCGCGCCGCGCGTAACGTCAGCGGCAAGGCTATCCTTTACGGCGATAAAATTACGCCGTCGATGGAAAGGGCTATTGGTGAAACCGAACGCCGTCGCGAGAAGCAGGAAATTTATAACCAGGAAAAAGGGATTGTGCCGCAGGCGCTCAACAAGAAGATCGCCGATATCCTGGAGCTGGGTCAGGGCCTCAACAAAAACAAAACCAAAGGGCGCAGCAAGTCGCCTCGCGCTATTGTGGAAGACGATGCAGCCGTGGTCGATCTGTCGCCAAAAGGCCTGCAGAAGCGCATTCGCGAGCTGGAATCGCAGATGCAGGAACATGCCAAAAACCTGGAGTTTGAAGAGGCCGCCAACGTGCGCGATCAGCTGCATCAGGTGCGTGAGCTGTTTATCGCCGCTTCCTGACAACAGACTTCCGCTGCCGTCATCACGGTGTGGGTTCATCTGGCATGGGGCGGGTATCGGACGGGCGACCCTTATTCGGCGATTAAGCCCGCGGTCACGGCATCGCAAGGCTGCAGGATGAGGCGCTGACGCGCCGCGGCGGAAGCTTTTGGGGAGCGGCATATCGTAGCCTTAGCCGCTCACAAACCGTGTTGACCCCAGGCGGTTGCGCCAGGTTGGCGTTTCGAATAGTGGGCTTAGCCCCTGTCGGGCTGGCAGGGGCTAAGCCCGACAGGCTGCGTTAAGCTTCCTGTTCCTGCCCGCGGATCGGGTGCCCGGCAGGGTTGCTCCCAGCCACAGCATAGCCTGCTCCAGCCCGTTGTCTGAGCCGCTCAACAGAGGCTCCAACGTGCTATCCCAGACGCTGAATAGCGTGCTCCAGCGCGCTGTGCAGCAGCTGGCGATCGTGGCGGTATTTGATATCCGCTGCCTCCAGTGGCTCCTGCACAATCAGTCGCCCGCTGACGCCAGTGGTATCCACATGCGGGCCAACGACCACCGCATCAATAACCTTCCTGCCGATATATTTTTCCATGATAGCCAGCTTGTCCGCCAGCGTTAGTCGGGCTGCTGCCGGGCTAAGCTCTTTGCCCAGGTTGCCGATAAATACCATCGGGGCGGGCGTACGCCTGAGCGCCTGCGCCATATCCGGTAGCAGCAGCACGGGCATCAGGCTGGTATAAAAACTGCCCGGGCCAATCAGGATCAGATCGGCGTCGTTGATGGCCTCAACGGCTTCTTTAGTGGCGCTGGCGCTGGCTGAAAGCAGCAGCTCACGCGGCGGCAGGGCAAGCCGATCAATGGCCGTTTCGCCATAAACTTGCTCGCCCCGGTCATCGATGGCAATAAGATCCACCGGCTGTTCGGACATCGGGATCAGAAAGGCGTCCACCTTGAGCAGATTGCGGATCAGATTGATCGCCTCCATCGGGCGCACGCTCAGGTGATCCAGCGCTTTCAGCATCAGGTTGCCCAGATTATGGCCAGCCAGCTCGCCCTGGCCGCCAAAACGGTATTCAAACATGGCGGAGGCCACGCTGGGCTCGGTAATTAGCTGGTTCAGGCAGTTACGCATATCGCCCCAGGCGATGCCGCCTTCCGCATGGCGGATCCGCCCCGTAGATCCGCCATTGTCGGTGGTGGTGACGATGCCGGTCAGGCGTGAGCCAAGCGAAGAGAGAGCAGATAAAACACGGCCCAGGCCATGCCCGCCGCCGAGCGCCACGACGCGGTCGAGATCGGCCAGAGTGCGGTTACGCATAAAATTCCTTCAATATGTTAACAGGGCGGCCAGCCTGTCAGTGGTTTCACCTTATTTTACGCTAACGTACCGTAAAATGGCGTGAAAAAACGTTATATATCAAAATACATAGCGAATTCCCTGCTGGCAACTGCGTTTCGTTAGCAGTAGAATTTCACTACCATGGTTTACCATACCGGTAAATCACACTTAGCCCTGGCACCTAAGTCTTCGGATAGGGTGCCCTGGCCGCAACCTTGAGTTGCCAGGGTGCAGAAAGAAATGCCTGCATCTCCCGATATTTGGAAGGTGTTCTGGTGTCACAATTTACTGATAATTTCGACCGCAGCTTTTACTATCTGCGCCTGTCGATCACGGACGTTTGTAATTTCCGCTGTAACTACTGCCTGCCGGATGGCTATAAGCCGCAGGGCGTCACCAACAAAAGCTTTCTGTCGCTGGATGAAATCCGGCGCGTTACCCGTGCCTTTGCGGCCGCGGGCACGGAAAAGGTGCGCCTGACGGGCGGTGAACCTTCGCTACGCCGCGACTTTGTCGACATCATCGCCGCCGTGCGCGAGTCCTCTGCCATCCGCCAGCTTGCCGTGACCACTAACGGCTATCGGCTGGCGCGTGACGTGGCGGCCTGGCGCGAAGCGGGCCTGACTGCCCTGAACGTCAGCATCGACAGTCTGGATGCCCGCCAGTTTCACGCTATTACCGGTCAGGACAAATTTCATCAGGTCATGGCCGGTATCGATGCGGCTTTCGAAGCGGGTTTCAGCAAGGTAAAAGTGAATACCGTGCTGATGCGCGACGTCAACCATCACAGCCTGCAAACCTTCCTCGACTGGATCCGTACCCGGCCAATCCAGCTACGCTTTATTGAGCTGATGGAAACGGGTGAGGGCGGCGATCTCTTCCGCAAGCATCATGTGTCAGGCGAAGTCATCCGCGATCAGCTGCTGCAACAGGGCTGGGTACGCCAGCTGCGTGGACGCAGCGACGGCCCGGCGCAGGTGTTCTGCCACCCGGACTACGAAGGGGAAATCGGCCTGATCATGCCCTACGAGAAAAATTTCTGCGCCAGCTGCAACCGCCTGCGCGTGTCGGCCGTTGGCAAGCTGCATCTCTGCCTGTTTGGCGATGGCGGTGTGTCGCTGCGCGATCTGCTGCAAAATGACGAGCAGCAGGAGGCGTTACAGGCGCGTATTGCCGCCAGCCTGAAAACCAAAAAGCAGACGCATTTTCTGCATCAGGGCAACACCGGCATCACGCAGAATCTCTCTTTTATCGGCGGCTAACGCATGGAGTCTACAATGGCAAAATCGACGGCGGAATTTATCCCGCTCAACGTGGCGGTGATGACCGTATCCGACAGCCGTGATGCGGCAGAAGACAGTTCGGGCGACTACCTGCGCGAGNNGGGCGCTAACTGACGCCGGGCATCATGTACTCGATCATGCGCTGGTAAAAGATAACCGCTACCGCATACGCGCCGTGGTTTCCAGCTGGATCGCCAGCGCGGACGTGCAGGTGGTTATTGTTAACGGCGGCACGGGTTTCAACAGCAAAAACAGCACGCCGGAAGCGCTGCTGCCGCTGTTCGACCGTGAAATCGACGGCTTTGGTGAGCTGTTCCGTATGGTGTCGTGGGAAGATGTTGGCAGCGCGACGATCCAGTCACGCGCCGTTGCCGGCATGGCTAACCAGACGGTGATTTTTGCCGTTCCCGGCTCCACCCGCGCCTGTCAAAGCGCCTGGGAAAGCATTATCCGCGATCAGCTGGATGCCCGAACTCGCCCCTGTAATTTTGTCTCGCACCTGAAGAAGCCCTGATTATGTCTCAACTGACCCATATTAACGCCGCCGGTGAGGCGCACATGGTGGATGTCTCTGCCAAAAACGACACCGTACGTGAAGCACGTGCCGAAGCCTTTGTGGTAATGCATCCCGACACGCTACAAATGATCCTGGACGGTAGCCATCATAAGGGCGATGTTTTCGCCACGGCGCGTATTGCGGGCATTCAGGCCGCCAAACGGACCTGGGAGCTGATCCCGCTTTGTCATCCGCTGCTGTTAAGCAAGGTCGAGGTGACGCTAAGCGCCGATACTGCCAACAGCCGCGTGCGCATCGAGTCGCTGTGCCGCCTGACGGGCAAAACCGGCGTGGAAATGGAAGCGCTGACGGCGGCCTCGGTGGCGGCGCTGACTATCTACGATATGTGTAAAGCGGTGCAGAAAGACATCAGCATTGAACAGTGCCGACTGCTGAGCAAAAGCGGCGGAAAATCCGGTGACTTCAGGGCAGACAAGCATGATTAACGTCCTTTTTTTCGCGCAGGTGCGCGAGCTGATTGGCACCGACAGCATCAGCGTTGCCGATGAATATGCCGATGTAGAGGCGCTGCGTGCAGCGCTGGCGCAGCGAGGCGATCGCTGGTCGCTGGCGCTCTCGTCAGACAAGCTGCTGGCGGCGGTAAACCAGACGCTGGTCTCGGCGCAGCATCCGCTGAAGGCGGGTGATGAGGTCGCGTTTTTCCCACCGGTGACCGGAGGCTAGAATGGAAACCCGAATCAGAGTAGGGCAGGCTCCGTTTGATATGGCGGAAGAGTACCGCTGGCTGGCCGCCTGCGATGAAGATGGCGCGGTGGTGACCTTTACCGGCAAAGTCCGCAACCATAACCTGGGTGATAACGTCTCTGCGCTCACGCTGGAGCATTATCCGGGGATGACCGAAAAGGCGCTGGCAGAGATTGTGGCCGAAGCGCGCGAGCGTTGGCCAATGCAGCGCGTGACGGTGATCCACCGTATCGGCGAACTCTTTCCCGGCGATGAAATCGTGCTGGTTGGCGTCAGCGGCGCGCACCGTGGTGCGGCTTTTTCCGCAGCAGAATTTATTATGGACTATCTGAAAACCCGCGCGCCTTTCTGGAAAAGAGAAGCCACGCCGGAAGGCGATCGCTGGGTCGATTCACGCGACAGCGATAAAGAAGCCGCTTCTCGCTGGGCCTAGAGATTCTGCACGGCCAGCCGAGCGTAGCGGTTTCAGGCAGCCGGATCGGCCCGCGCGGATGGATTAATCACGTTTCGCTGTGTAACCTTTAGGGGAAAATTTTTCTACACAGGGAAAGTCATGATCTCCTTCGCCGTTAAACGTCTGCCGCTGCTGGCCTTGCTGGTCCTGGCAGGCTGTAGCACTCAGCCTGAAAAGAAACTGCCCGAGCGGCGACCGGCCGATGTAAAAGCGCAAATTACCCGCCTGCTGCCGAACAAAGTCAGCGATCGCCAGGGCTGGGCCGACGATATCTTTGCCGCGTTCACCAGCCAGAAGCTCGATCCT
>DOOK01000017.1:9740-20601 GCA_003512805.1 Erwinia sp.
GCCAGAAGCTCGATCCTTCAGTCAGCAACGTCTGCGCCGTTATTGCCGTGGCCGACCAGGAATCCACGTTTAACGCTAACGCCAGCGTGCCGGGCCTGCCAAAAATTGCCTGGGGCGAAATCGACCGGCGCGCGGGCAAGCTGCATATTCCTTCCTTCCTGGTGCGGACGGCGCTAAGAATTAAATCACCCAACGGCGAAAGCTATACCGATCGGCTGGATAAGGTACGCAGTGAAAAAGAGCTGAGCGCCATTTTTGACGATTTTATTAATATGGTGCCGATGGGGCAGACCCTGTTTGGCAACCTGAATCCTATCCACACCGGCGGGCCAATGCAGGTCAGTATCGCCTTCGCCGAAGCCCATGCCGATGGCTACCCTTATCCGGTCGACGGCACTATACGTCAGGAAGTGTTCAGCCGCCGCGGCGGCGTCTGGTTTGGTACACGCCATCTCCTTGGCTATCCGGCCAATTACAGCCAGCCTCTTTATCGCTTCGCGGACTTTAATGCGGGCTGGTATGCCAGCCGTAATGCCGCGTTTCAGGCTGCCGTTGCGCGGCTGAGCGGCATAAAACTGGCGCTGGACGGGGATTTGATTCAGTACGGTTCAGACGCGGCTGGTTCCACCGAGCTGGCCGTTCGGGCGCTGCACTTAGGGTTAAGCGACGGCGCCATCCGTAGCGCGCTGGAAAAAGGCGAAACGCTGGACTTTGAAAAAACCGATTTATGGCAGCAGGTCTTTGCGCGAGCGGATAAAAATGGCGGCAGGCGCCAGCCGCGGGAAAGGCTGCCTGGTATAAAACTGGAAAGCCCGAAAATTACCCGCAGCCTGACTACCGCCTGGTTTGCCCAGCGTGTGGACGGGCGTTATCAGAGCTGTCTGTCGCGCGGGAAATAACGAGTAGAAGCGATGAAGGGCGATAGCGCCTGCGCGTTATCGCCCTTTGCCGGAGGCTTAAGCCGATTCGAGCCGGAAGATTTGTACCGTTTGCGCCAGCTGCTTCGCCTGATCTTCCAGCGAGGCGGCGGCAGCGGACATCTGCTGGACCAGCGCAGAGTTTTGCTGGGTAGCACCATCCATCTGGTTTACGGCCACTGTTACCTGACCAATCCCCTGTGACTGTTCATCGGAAGCATGCACGATCTCGCCGATAATCGTTTTTACCGAGTTCACGGCGGTGTTCATTTCCTGCATGGTTCTGCCCGCATCCTGCACCAGCGAAACCCCGGTGTTCACGCGCTGCGTTGATTCGCCAATCAGTGCAGAGATATCTTTTACCGCGTTGGCGCTACGCTGGGCCAGGCTGCGCACTTCCGCCGCGACGACGGCGAAACCGCGACCCTGTTCGCCCGCCCGCGCGGCTTCCACCGCAGCGTTAAGCGCCAGGATATTAGTCTGGAAAGCGATGCCGTTAATGATGCTGGTAATCGCGCCAATCTTCTGCGAACTGTCATCGATCTGCTGCATAATTTCCACAACCTGCTGGACCAGCTGTTCGCCTCGCTGAGCGATAGCCGTCGCGTTCTCGGTCAGCTGGGTAGCACTGTGCGCGTTATCGGCGTTGTGCTTCACCGTGGCAGTCAGCTGCTCCATGCTGGCGGCGGTTTCTTCCAGCGCGGCGGCCTGTTGTTCGGTACGTGAGGCCAGATCGAGGTTGCCGGAAGCAATCTCCTCCGCGCCCTGACGAACGGAGTCGCTGGCGGATATGATCTCGCTGACCATGGTGCGGAGCTGTTGCTGCATGGTCTGCATAGCGAAGAAGATGCTCTCTCTGTCCTGTGCGCCAACAGGGATAGTTGCGCTGAGGTCACCTTCCGCCACGCCAAGTGCGATTTCTGCAGCCTGTGAAGGCTCGCCGCCAACCGGGCGGGAGATTTTACGGCTGAACAACACGCCCAGCACGGTGCAAACAATCACAATGCTCAGGATCATCATAATCAGCGCATGCATCAGCTGACGATTAGCTTCAGCCATGACGGCGCTGACCGGCGCCACCACGCCCAGATACCAGGGCAGCGGGCTGTTGCCAATCACGACCGGACGCCAGGTTTCCAGCACGTCTTCACCAAGCACGCTGTCAAAATGCTGTACCACGCTCTGCGTAAAGCCGTTGGTTTCGCCTTTGTAGGCTTTGCCCGCTTCCGCTTTGTTGGGACTGGAGACGACCAGACCTTTATTGGAAAGCAGCAGCGCGTAACCGGTACCGTTCCAGGGCTTAACGGCCCCTACGCTTTTTTGCAGCGACGCAAGTGAGATATCCGATGTGGCGACCGCTTTCAGCTGGCCATTATCCATGATCACCGCCGCCACCGAGGTCAGCAGCGTCGGGATACCGTTATAGGGATAGCTGTAAGGTTCGGTTAATACATCCTTTTGCAACTTTTGCGGAACCAGGTAGTAATCGCCCTGGCCTGGTGTAAAGATAGATTCCAGATTATGCATGGCGAAATTGCCTGCTGTATCATGATCGACAAAGCGTGCGTATCGCCCCTGCGGTGGGTTGCCCGGCTGGGCCGCGAACTGCGCATCTTTGCCATCAAAGGCATTGGCTTCAAAAATAAGGGAAAGCGAGAGATAATCCATATTCTGCTTCAGGGCCGATTTCATCAGCTCATCGGCGATTTTTCGATCGGTTATGCCAGCGGTGGACAGGCCGAGGATGCTTTGGCCCATATCTCTGGCGACCGTGCGGGCGTAATCAAGACTTTGCTGGACGCTAAGCGCGTTGCTTTCTGCAATTTGTCCCAGATATTGCTCGGCGATGTGACGTTGCTGATTACTGGACTGCCAGCTGAGCAGGCCAATAGTGATAGTAAAACCGAGCGTGATAGTCAGCGCGCCGGTCAGGAGCATCATGGTGCGTGTGCTCATTTTTCGTTTCTGGTGTGGCTTGTTCATCAGGAACCCCTGGCGTGAATAGAATTGTTCTCAGACTTCCTGGTAAGTATTCTCCCTGTGTTCACTCTATCGGCAAAAAATGTCCGATCTTTATACAATGACGGGGGTTGTAGCGCGTTTGTTGCAGAGGGGGAGTTTTTGTCACGAAAAAGCGTAAGGCGCCGCTGGCTCAACCCGGCCAGACTGTGCCAGACTTAACGGTAAATTCACCTTAAAGGAGAGCATCATGGAAAGATATCCTCGTTCCAACGGTTCGATTGTTTCTGGCGCCGCCACGGGCCTGCAAACGTATATGGCGCAGGTCTATGGCTGGATGACCTGCGGCCTGTTGCTGACCGCTTTCGTGTCCTGGTTTGCCGCCAATACGCCGGCGGTAATGCAGCTGGTTTTTGCCAATAAATTTACTTTTTACGGGCTGATTATCGCGCAGCTGGCCGTGGTTTTTGTGCTGTCCGGCATGGTGCATAAGCTAAGCGGCGCGCTCGCGACCGGCCTGTTTATGCTCTATTCGGCGCTGACCGGACTGACGCTGGCCAGCATCTTCCTGGTCTACACCTATTCATCCATTGCCAGCACTTTTGTGGTCACGGGCGGGATGTTCGGCGTGATGAGCTTCTGGGGCTATACCACTAAGCGCGACCTGAGCCGGATGGGCAGCATCCTGTTTATGGCGCTGATTGGTATTTTGCTGGCGTCGCTGGTTAACTTCTGGCTGAAAAGCACCGCGCTGATGTGGGCCGTTACCTATATCGGCGTGCTGGTGTTTGTCGGTCTGACCGCGTATGACACGCAGAAGCTGAAGAATATTGGTGAGAACATTGACGTGCGTGATAAAGAAAATTTGCGCCGCTACTCTATCATGGGTGCGCTAACGCTGTATCTGGACTTCATTAACCTGTTCCTGATGCTGCTGCGGATTTTCGGCAACCGCCGTTAAGCAAAAAGGGGCGGAATCCGCCCCTTTTTTTACGCCTGTTTTTGCATATCCTGCTGGTTTTTATGCCGCAGGCTTTTGGCCCGGCTTTCCAGCCACAGATAAAGCACCAGCGCCAGGAGCAGTGGCGCGATAAAATAAATGACGCGGTAGGCCAGCAGGCCCGCGATGATTGCCCCATGCGAGAGGTGCTCCCCGCTCAGCAGCGCCAGGAACACCGCTTCCAGCACCCCAATCCCCGCAGGAATATGAATAATAACGCCTGCGATACTGCTGATCAGCAGCACGCCCAGCACCTGCGGATAATCCACCTGCTGTGCAAACAGCAACCAGATAATCATCCCCATCACCAGCCAGTTAGCGCTGGATACCGCAAACTGCAGCAGCGCCATACGGAAAGAGGGCAGGGCCAGCTTGTGGCCTTTTACCGTCCAGCGGCGGCGTTTGGAGAAAGCGCAGAGCGCGAGATAGAGCACCACAAAGGCCAAAAGCCCCACGCCAATCGTGCGTAGCGTGCCTTCACCAATAAACCAACCTTGTGGGATGGGCACCGCGCCGCTACTGAAGACGATGCCGGCCACCAATACGTAGCCCAGCCAGTTAGTGGCAATACTGAGCGAAAAAATACGCGTAATGGTGCTGCCGCTCAGGCCAAGCCGTGAATAAAGCCGATAGCGCATCGCCACGCCGCCTACCCAGGTGCTGAGCGTCAGGTTAAAGGCGTAGCAAATAAACGACACCAGCATCACCTGCCGCTTTTGCAGCTTGTGGCCGCAGTAAGCCTGGCCGATGAGATCGTAAAGGCCGTAAGTCAGGTAGCTCACCACCACCAGACCTACGGAAGCGAGAATAGCCGTGCGGTTATAGTGGGTAATCACGTTAAGCACGTCATGCCAGTTGACCTTGCGGGCGTAAATCACCAGCAGCACGACTACCGCAATAAAAAAGAGGCCGGTTAGCGCTTTTTTTACCCATTTCCAACGAGTATGTGACTGAGACATCAGGATTTTGCCCTCTCTTTTTCACTGTCCGATTCGACCCGGTCCTGGGTTTCCATCTCTGGCTGGACCGGCGGAGCAATCTGCGCCAGCTTAGGGGTATGCGCGGGCAGCCAGCCGGCAATAGCCGGGAAATGCCGCAGGAAGTGAAAGGCTACGATGCTTTTCCCCAGCTGCCACCAGTTTTGCGTAGGCAGCTTGTTCTCATCTACCCGCTCGCAGTCCTGAGTCAGCAGCCGGGTCAGCTCAGTGCGCAGGAGCTGGTTAAAAGAGCGATCGTGAATGATTAAATTCGCCTCCAGGTTCAGCGAAAGGCTGAGCGGATCAAGATTGCTGGAGCCGACCGTTGACCAGAAATTATCCTGTATCGCAATTTTGGCATGGAGCGGACGCCGAATATATTCATAAACCTCCACGCCACCGCTAACCAGATAGTTGTAGAGCAGTTCTGCGCCAACCTTCACGATCGGCATATCGGGCTTGCCCTGTACGATCAGTTTTACCGACACGCCGCGCTGGGCTGCCGAGCGCATCTCACGCAGCAGGTGATAGCCGGGGAAAAAATACGCGTTGGCGATAATCACCTCTTCTTTGGCCTCGCGCAGCATATCCATATAGTGTTGTTCGATATCGTCACGATGCTCATCGTTATCCCGCCAGACAAACAGCACCTGAGCGTCGCCCGGCGTGCGGTTACGGGCGACGCGGTGCGACCGTCCACCCCACCAGCGGCGTACCGGCTCCTTACTGTTAATCGCCTCTTTGACGTAGCGGGCAATATCTTCCACCACCGGGCCTTTGACCTCGACGGTATAGTCCTGTTTCGCTTCCGGGCCGTAGCTGGAGTTGTGCTCGGCGGAATAGTTAATGCCGCCGACAAACGCAATTTCACCGTCGCAAACCACGGTTTTACGGTGCATACGACGGAAAAGATTGGTCCTTACGCCAAAGACCAGCGGGCGTGGATCGTAAAAAATAAAGCGCACGCCAGCCGAGGTCAGGCTGCGGATAAATTCGGGCGAAAGGTCATTAGAACCGTAGCCGTCCAGCAGCATTTCAACTTTGACACCGCGCGCGGCGGCATCCAAAATCACCTCTTGTAATGCTTTACCGACCTCATCCTCAAAAAGAATAAAGGTTTCCAACAGGACACTTTCTTTTGCCCGGCGGATAGCCTCAAAGACGCGTGGAAAATATTGTTCGCCATTGGCCAACAGGCGCAGGCGATTACCGTCACGCCATTCCGTTTTCATAAGTGTATCTCCACAGCCAAAGGCGCGTGATCGGACAGGTGCGACCAGGGTCGCAGCGGTATTTTTTGTGGATGACTGATAGCGGCATTACGGACGTAAATTCTATCCAGTCGTAACAGAGGGAAGCGGGCAGGGAAGGTGCGCGCCGGGCGGCCAGTTTCCTGGCTGAATACCTCCTCCATCCCGGCTCCCTGTTGTAAAATCTTATTGGCTTTTTGCTGCCAGTCATTGAAGTCACCCGCCACCACCACGGGTTCATCCGGCGGCAGGGTGTTAAGCAGTTCGCAGAGCATAGTCAGCTGAGCGGTGCGATGGGCGTCTCGCAGACCTAAATGCACGCAAATGGTGTGTAAGATTTTGTCGCTGTCAGGGAGCGTGATTTTACAGTACAGCAGGCCCCGTTTTTCGGTCCCCTCTACGGAGATGTCGCGGTTTTCATAGGACAAAATCGGAAAGCGAGACAGCAGCGCATTACCATGATGCCCTTCCGGATAGACAGCGTTACGCCCATAGGCGAAGTCCTGCCACATCATCTCGGCCAGAAATTCGTAATGGGGCGTATCGGGCCAGTTTGACACTTTAATTGAGTGCAAATCGTGGGAGCCCATGACCTCCTGTAAAAAGACAATATCGGCCGAGGTCGCCCTCACTGCATCCCGTAATTCCGGCAAAATAAAACGCTTATTGGAAGCGCTGAAACCCATGTGTGTATTGATCGTCAGGACTTTTAATGAAAATCCTTGCGGTTTTTGTGACATACTGTGCGCGCTCTCCTCTTCGGATCAGGAAGAGTAAAGTGTAGTCCTTGTCACAAAAGTGTGCCGCTAAGTGCAGAAATTTACGGCATTAATTAAGAACTACGGTAGTCTGATGAAATGCGTTATCACTTACTGTGATAGCCAGGCTTGGGCAGATCGCCGTTGGGTCTGCCGGGAGATAAAAAATGAAGTGGTCCAATCGTGTTCAGATTGTTACCGGACAAACCCTTGTCCATATCACGCTGCACCTGCTGCTGATCGCCGCCCTCGTTTGGGGCTGGAAACATCATGCGCTGTTGCAGGTCAGCTCGGTGTTACTGGCGATGTATGCCAGCGTCTTTATCGCTATGCTGCCGGCCCAACATATGCCGCGCTTACGTCGCCTGGGCGACTTTTTGGAAGACGTCACCACCACTTACTATTTTGGCGCCGCAATGCTGGTGCTGTTTCTGCTTTCTCGTGTCGTGCATAACAACCTGCTGCTGGGTTGCGTTGGCGTAGTCATGCTGACCGGCCCTGCCGTAGTGTCGCTGCTGGCTAAAGAGCCGGTGCGCGCTCGCCGTTAAAGCCGGGCGGGCCGTAATGGCCCGCCATCTTACTCTCCCTCTGCTTTTCCGCTGTCCCCCCGTCACTTTTCAGGCCGCGAAAGAATATTTCGCTCCGGACGCGTAACATCTGTTATAATCCGGCCCTTACGCACCGTGGTTTGTGCCCCCTTTCAAGCGTCAGGCTGAGCCTGGCGTCATATTCTCCCCCTGGAAACTACACCGCTTGTCGCGGTCAGGGCGGAACCGGAGTCAGTCAACTTTATGTCATTTGATTCTCTCGGCCTTAATGCCGATATTTTGCGTGCCGTTACCGAACAGGGCTATAACGAGCCAACCCCGATTCAGCGTCAGGCGATCCCTGTAGTGCTTGGCGGGCGTGACCTGATGGCCAGCGCCCAGACCGGTACCGGTAAAACCGCTGGTTTTACCCTGCCGCTGCTGCAGCTGCTAAGCACTTCAAGCCCGCATCCAAAAGGTCGTCGCCCTGTTCGTGCGCTGATCTTAACCCCAACCCGCGAGCTGGCTGCGCAGGTGGGCGAAAACGTTCGTGATTACAGTAAATACCTGGATCTGCGCTCGCTGGTCGTCTTCGGCGGCGTCAGCATCAATCCGCAGATGATGAAACTGCGCGGCGGCGTCGACGTGCTGGTGGCAACGCCTGGCCGTCTGCTGGATCTGGAGCATCAGAACGCGCTGGATCTGTCTCAGGTCGAAATTCTGGTGCTGGACGAAGCGGACCGTATGCTGGATATGGGCTTTATCCACGATATCCGTCGCGTGCTGTCCAAGCTGCCGGCTAAGCGTCAAAATCTGCTGTTCTCCGCTACCTTCTCTGACGAGATCAAAACCCTGGCGGAAAAATTGCTGCACAACCCGGAGCAGGTGGAAGTGGCTCGCCGCAACACCGCTTCCGAGCAGATTACCCAGCATGTGCATTTTGTAGATAAAAAGCGCAAGCGGGAACTGCTTTCTTTCCTGATCGGCCGTGACAACTGGCAGCAGGTGCTGGTGTTTACCCGTACCAAGCACGGTGCTAACCATCTGGCTGAACAGCTGAATAAAGATGGCATCACTGCGGCAGCGATCCACGGCAACAAGAGCCAGGGCGCGCGTACCCGTGCACTGAGCGATTTTAAAGACGGCAATATTCGCGTACTGGTGGCGACCGATATCGCCGCGCGTGGTATCGATATTTCCGAACTGCCGCACGTCGTGAACTATGAGCTGCCAAACGTGCCGGAAGATTACGTACACCGTATTGGCCGTACAGGCCGTGCTGCGGCCACCGGCGAAGCGCTGTCGCTGGTCTGTGTGGACGAGCACAAGCTGCTGCGCGATATCGAACGCGTGCTGAAGCGTGAGATCCCGCGTATCGCTATTGAAGGTTACGAGCCGGATCCGAGCATTAAAGCAGAGCCGATTCAGAACGGTCGTCAGCAGCGCGGCGGCGGCGGCGGTGCAGGCCGAGGTCGTGGTGCACCGCAGGGTAATCGCGGTGGCGAGCGTAGCCAGAGCGGCAACCGTAGCGGTAGCGGCGGCGGTCGTGGACAGGCAGCCAGCGGCGAGCGTAGCCAGTCAGAGCGACAGGGCAACGGCCCACGTCGTCAGGGCGAAAGCGCTGGTGCACCGCGTACGAATAAAACCCGTCAGCGTCGCTCCAACCCGGCGTAACGGTAAACGGTAAACGGTAAACGGTAAAAAAGGGGATCTTCCGATCCCCTTTTTTTTGCTGGCGGCTAAGCCAGTCTCCTCTTTTTTCTATCAGCAACGGTTTGTGACATGCGCGTTTTACTGGCCCCGATGGAGGGCGTGCTTGATTCACTGGTGCGCGAACTGCTCACCGACGTCAACGATTACGATCTCTGCATCACCGAATTCCTGCGGGTGGTCGATCAGCTTTTGCCTGCCAAATCCTTTTACCGGCTCTGTCCTGAGCTGCATCACGCCAGCCGTACGCCTTCCGGCACGCTGGTGCGCATTCAGCTGCTGGGTCAGTATCCGGAATGGCTGGCAGAGAATGCGGCGCGTGCGGTGGAGCTGGGCTCCTGGGGAGTCGATTTAAACTGCGGCTGCCCTTCCAAAACCGTTAACGGCAGCGGCGGCGGCGCCACTCTGCTGAAAGATCCCGAGCTGATTTATCGTGGCGCGAAAGCGATGCGCGAAGCCGTTCCTGCCCATTTGCCGGTGACGGTTAAAGTACGGCTGGGGTGGGAATCCGGCGCGCGACAGTTTGAAATCGCGGATGCGGTAGAGCAGGCTGGTGCCACCGAACTGGCGGTACACGGGCGCACTAAAGAAGACGGCTACAGGCCGGAGCGTATCAACTGGCAGGCGATCGGTGAAATCCGTCAGCGACTGACTATCCCGGTTATCGCCAACGGTGAGATTTGGGACTGGCAAAGCGCGCAGGATTGTCTGCAGGTAACGGGATGTGACGCCGTGATGATTGGGCGCGGCGCGCTTAACGTGCCCAACCTGAGCCGGGTAATCAAATATAACGAGTCGCCTTTGCCCTGGCCGCAGGTCGTCATGCTGCTGCAACGCTACGTGCAGCTGGAAAAACAGGGCGATACGGGCCTCTATCATGTTGCCAGAATCAAACAGTGGCTGGGCTATTTGCGCAAAGCCTATCAGGAAGCCAACAATCTGTTTAGCCAGGTACGCGCACTGAAATCCTCAGGCGAGATCGCGCTGGCGGTGGATCGTTACGCGTTAACGGTGAGGTAGCTCACCATATAAATTACAAGTTTGTAACATTTTGCCGCGAAATCTCTTAGCCTGCTAAGGTATAATGCAGGCTTATCACTCTCATTTTCCGGCTCCGACATGTCTGCAACCCCAGCCTTATCCCGCGCTCAGCTTAACAAGCGCATCATTTCCGTAGTGATCTTTACCTTCTTTTGCTACCTCTCTATCGGTCTGCCGCTGGCGGTACTGCCGGGCTATGTGCATAACCAGCTGGGTTACAGCACCTTTATTGCCGGGTTAATTATCAGCCTGCAATACTTTGCTACCCTGATCAGCCGCCCGCAGGCCGGGCGCTATGCCGATCTCCTTGGCCCAAAAAAAGTGGTCATGATGGGGCTGATCCTGTGCGGGGTCAGCGGCTTGTTCAGCATTCTGGCGGTCATAGCCAGCGCGCCGCTGACCAGCCTGATATTGTTAGCGGCCGGACGAGTGGTGCTGGGGCTGGGTGAAAGCCTGACGGCCACCGGCTCCATTCTCTGGGGCATTAATATTGTCGGCACCACCCAAAGCGCACGGGTGATCTCCTGGAATGGCGTGGCGACCTATCTGGCGATGGCCCTGGGCGCCCCGCTGGGCGTCCTGCTCAATACCGCCTTTGGCATTCCCGGATTTGCCGGATTGATTGTGTTGATGGCGGTTTTCGGCTTCTGGCTGGCAACCCGGCGGCCGGCAGTCGTGGTGACCACAGGCCAGCGTATTCCGTTTACCCAGGTGTTTTTCCG
>DOOK01000018.1 GCA_003512805.1 Erwinia sp.
AAGGGATTAAAGCGCGGCTCGGTGAGCTTGCGGTCGTGCTGCCGGAAGGCATGCAATTCTCCGTGCCTTTTGATACCGCGCCCTTTGTAAAATTGTCCATCGAGAAAGTCCTTCATACCTTTATCGAAGCAATGGTGCTGGTATTTCTGGTCATGCTGCTGTTTTTGCAGAACCTGCGCTATACCTTTATTCCTGCCATTGTCGCACCGGTTGCCCTGTTGGGCACTTTTACCGTCATGCTGCTGAGCGGCTTTTCCATTAACGTGCTGACCATGTTTGGCATGGTGTTGGCCATCGGCATTATCGTGGATGATGCTATTGTGGTGGTCGAAAACGTGGAGCGGCTGATGGCGTCAAAAGGCCTGTCTCCACGGGATGCCACGCGTGAAGCTATGCGGGAGATTACCCCGGCTGTTATCGGCATCACGCTGGTGCTCACGGCCGTCTTTATCCCTATGGGATTCGCCAGCGGCTCTGTCGGCATTATTTATCGTCAGTTCACGCTTTCCATGGCCGTCTCTATCCTGTTTTCTGCGTTTTTGGCCCTGACGTTGACGCCAGCCCTTTGTGCTTCTTTGCTCAAGCCAGTGACACAGCACGGCGAAGATAGGGCGGGGTTTGCTGGCTGGTTCAATCGCCGCTTTAACCGTATAACGGTACGCTATGAAGCCGGGCTGAGGGCCACGCTAAAGCGAACGGGCCGTATGATGGCGCTCTATGGCGTGCTGTGCGTTATCCTGCTGCTTGCTTTCCGATCGTTGCCCTCCTCTTTTCTGCCGGATGAAGATCAGGGCTACTTTATGACCTCCGTGCAGCTGCCGTCAGACGCCACCCAAGAACGCACCCGGGAAGTCCTTAACCAGTTTGAGGCTCTTATTGCCGGACGGCCCGGTATCGATAAAAATCTTACGGTGTTTGGTTTTGGTTTTTCCGGATCGGGCCCCAATACGGCGCTGGCTTTCACCACGTTGAAAGACTGGGGCGAACGCCAGGGAGCAACCGCAGCGGGCGAAGCGGAGTTTGTCCAGGCTGCGATGGATAACGTGCCGACGGCTACGATCATGAGCCTGATGCCGCCTGCTATCTCCGATATGGGCACCTCGTCCGGTTTTACCCTCTATCTGGAAGACCGGGGCGGGCACGGCTACCCGGCACTGATGCAGGCTCTTGACCAGTCCCTGGCAATAGCCAATAAAAGCCCTGTGCTGTCGGGCCTGTACAAAGATGGGCTGCCAGACGGCGTAAGCGCTGCGCTTGATGTGGATCGGGAAAAAGCCGAAGCGATGGGCGTCTCCTTTGAAGAAATAAATCAGACGCTCTCTGCCGCTACCGGCTCCTGGTATGTCAATGACTATACCGATAACGGACGCGTTCAACAGGTGATCGTGCAGGCTGACGCGCCTTATCGTATGCAGTTGCAGGACCTGCTTAAACTGTACGTGCGCAATAAAAGCGGCGAGATGGTCGCACTTTCCTCATTTGTACGGGCCAGCTGGACGCAGTCACCGCAGCAGCTGAGCCGCTATCAGGGATATCCGGCAGTCCGGATCAGCGGTAACGCCGCGCCTGGCTTCTCCAGCGGGGCGGCAATGGCCGAAATGGAGAGGCTGGCCGCTCAGTTGCCGCCGGGCTTTGTGACGGAATGGACGGGCACATCGCTGCAGGAAAAATCTTCCGTCGCGCAGATGCCGCTGCTTATGGCCCTTTCTGTGGTGGTGGTCTTTATGGTGCTGGCCGCCCTTTATGAAAGCTGGGCCATCCCGCTTTCCGTCATGCTGGTTGTGCCGACCGGGTTAATAGGCGCGATAGCAGCCGTTTATCTTTCCGGGCTGGCTAACGATGTGTTTTTCCGCGTAGGGATCATTACGCTAATTGGCCTTTCAACCAAAAATGCCATTTTGATTGTCGAGTTTGCCCGTCAGCTGCACAACGAAGGCGCAAGTATCTTCGAGGCAACCTTACAGGCGGCCCGTCTGAGGCTTCGTCCTATTATCATGACCTCGCTGGCCTTTACGTTAGGCGTGGTGCCGCTGATGCTGGCAAGCGGTGCCAGCGCCGAGACGCAACACGCCATCGGCACCGGCGTATTTGGTGGGATGATTGGCGGTACGCTGCTGGCGCTCTTTTTCGTCCCAGTGTTTTTCCTGGTAATAATGACGTGGGTGACACGCCTGAAGAGTTACAGCAACAAGAAAGGGTAAATCGCATGACCGCTCCGGAACCTGACGGAGCGGTCTGCTCATAAGAAAAATCCTTTTCCTCCCGGCCGCAGCGCCACGTGACCCGTCCCCTCCTCTTTGCGCCTCCCGGTCAATTGTGCGATCGCCATAACACAACTACCCTTTCAGGCACGCCATTCGGCATTCGACGTATAGCTTCTTTTGAGGCTACGTCAGTTTACTTATTTTACAGGGATACTATGACGCCAACCAAAACTGAACGTGCCGCTCAACGAAAAGCCGACAGCACGGACGTTAGCGTACACGGAGCCAGAACGCATAATCTGAAAGATGTTTCTCTTTCTTTCCCCCGTGACGCCATCGTGATTTTTACCGGTGTTTCCGGGTCGGGCAAATCCTCACTGGCTTTTGACACCCTTTACGCAGAAGCCCAGAGAAGGTACCTGGAGTCCGTCGCTCCCCACGTGCGCCATTTAATTGAGCAGTCTCCGGTACCGGACGTGGACAACATTGAGGGTTTGCCGCCGGCAGTGGCGCTCCAACAGAGCCGTGCAGGCGCCCAGGAACGTTCAACGGTGGGCAGCCTGACCCGCATTTCGGTTACGCTACGCCTGCTTTTTTCCCGCGCGGGGCAGCGCCCTGAGGGCATTCCGTTTATGCCTGCCGAATCATTCTCTGCCAATAATCCCCAGGGCGCCTGCACGGTTTGCCAGGGGATCGGTAAGACGCATGAAGTGAAGGGCGATGCGCTGGTGCCTGATGAGTCGTTGAGCATTCGTCAGGGCGCTATCGCCGCGTGGCCTAACGGCTGGGGAGCAAAAAATCTGCGCACCATTCTTGAAATGCTCGATTATGACGTGGATGCGCCATGGAGAACATTATCGGCTAAGGATCGGCAGTGGATACTGTTTACCGATGAACAGCCCTCCGTTCCCGTCTTTCCGGACATGACTGCGAAACAGCAAAAAGAGGCGATCGCCGCGGGCAGGAAGCCCGACTACACCGGGACCTATACCAGCGCCAAAAGATACGTGCAGCAAAGTTACGCAGGCGGGAAGGAGTCGGTTAAAAAACGCCTTTCGCCCTTTGTGACCACGGCTCCGTGTCCGGCCTGCCACGGGAAAAGGCTTAACGCCAATGCCCTTGCTGTCACCTTTGCCGGTTACGATATCGCCGAAATGGGCGAATTGACGATAACCCGGTTGAAAGCGCTGCTGCAGCCTTTTGCGGCGGGCACCGCCTCCTCGCTGCCTACGGAAAAAGCGCTCCGGGAAGCCGTATTCAGAATGGCGACGGACATCTGCGGCCGCCTCGAACAGCTTGAAACGCTGGGGCTGGGCCACCTTTCGCTGGGACGGCAGACCACGCTGCTTTCGTCCGGCGAGCTACAGCGGATCCGACTGGCCACGCAGCTTATTTCACAGCTATTTGGCGTCCTGTACGTGCTGGATGAGCCGTCTGCCGGGCTGCATCCGGACGATGTACAGGCTTTGTTGCAGGCGCTGCGCTCGCTGCTTGAGGCGGGCAATTCTCTGGCAATAGTCGAACATAACCTGGATGTGATTGCCGAGGCCGACTGGCTGATTGAAGTGGGACCGGGGCCGGGCCGCCAGGGTGGAGAGATAGTCTATAACGGGGTGCCTGCCGGACTGGAAAAAGTGACGGCGTCACGCACGTCGGCCTATCTGTTCAGCCAGGCACATCCGGGGTTACGCCAGCGTAAAACGCCTGAAAGCTGGCTGCGGCTGGAACAGGTTAGCTGCAACAATATTACCGACCTCAGCGTGGATATTCCGCTCGAAAGCATGACCGTGATTACCGGCGTGTCGGGTTCAGGTAAGTCAACGTTGCTGACGCGCGTCCTGCCGGGATTGCTGGCGAGACTGGATAAAACGCCTGATGAGGAAGAAACTGAAAGCGAAGAGACGATGTCGGATGTGCAGGGAAAAATCATTGCCGGTGGCGATGGCCTCAACCGACTGATTCGAATCGATCAGCGCCCTATCGGCCGGACGCCTCGTTCAAACCTGGCGACCTATACCGGCTTTTTTGACACCGTTCGCAAACTGTTTGCGGAAACTGATGAGGCAAAACGGCAAGGCTATACGGCAAGCCGGTTCTCTTTTAACCTTCCCGAAGGACGCTGCCCGGCCTGCGAAGGACAGGGACAAATCACCATTGAGCTGATGTTCATGCCTGGCGTCAGCGCACCCTGTTCGGCCTGCGGCGGCGCCCGCTATAACGAGGAAACGCTCAGGATACGCTGGCAAAACAGAACGATTGCTGACGTCCTTAATCTAACCGTGGAGGAAGCCGTTGAGGTTTTCGATGGTAACGACATCATTCAGCGTTCGTTAACCGCCCTGACCTCACTGGGGCTGGGATACCTGAAATTAGGGCAGCCGGCCACGGAATTATCCGGCGGCGAATGCCAGCGCATCAAGCTTGCCTGGGAGCTTCAGCGTGCGCAGCGGGGAAAAACGCTTTATCTGTTGGATGAACCTTCTTCCGGCCTCCATCCTTCCGATACGGATAAACTGTTGGGCGTGCTGGATCGGCTGGTGCAGCGTGGCGATACCGTTGTGATGGCAGAGCATGATATGCGCATTGCCGCCGAAGCCGACTGGGTGATTGATTTAGGCCCGGGGTCGGGGGATAAAGGCGGGCGTATCGTGGCGGCCGGGAAACCGGAAGCGGTCAGCCAGGCGACCGGTAGCCTGACCGCGCCTTATCTGGCCAATAAACTGGAAAAAAGAACCGCCGATCCGCAGTAGGTTAAGAAAGGCAGGATGCCTGCCTTTCTGCCGCAGCCAGATTAGCGACCAGACCAGCCAGGTCAGGGCCGTCTCGGTTTTCAGCCCCAATCCCCCGGACAGGCCCGGATGGCGCGTCCCCCGCTAAAGGCCCGCATCGTTGGCCCATGCCGCCAAAACAGGCGGCCAGCGTGACAGTACCTTGTTCACGCCCAACGCCGAAGTCAGCACGCCACGGGCGGTCAGGCGCACCACCGTGGCGCGCCCTTCACTTTCTGCGCAATAGTCTATCATTTCTTCAAAAGCTTACATCGCAACACTCGCGATGTCGTCTAGTGCTCACCGCATGCTTAAAGAGGCTATTGAATGGGATCCAGAACATTTAGCAAGAGCTGGGGGGCCGAATATGTGGCCGACGGCAAGGTTCGTTGTCGTCTTTGGGCTACCGGGCAAAAGAGCGTAACGCTCAGGCTGGCCGGAAAGGATATAG
>DOOK01000014.1:0-6320 GCA_003512805.1 Erwinia sp.
CGTCGGCCGTTGTTTACGGAAGCTTTACAGCGGCTGATGGCAAAACAGCTGGCACAGGCCATAAGGCTGCTGACGCGTATTGAATTAACGCTGAAGCAGGATTATGGGCGAACCGTCTGGCGCGAGCTGGAAACGTTGTCACTGCTACTTTGTACCACGGCATTTCCCGAGACCTTCTGCGATGAATGAACCGACAACGCTCCAGGCGCTGTTTGGCGGCACCTTCGACCCTGTTCACTACGGCCATCTTCGCCCGGTGGAAACGCTGGCCGCCCGGCTTGGTCTGCAAAAAGTCACGCTGTTGCCTAACAATGTGCCGCCGCACCGCCCCCAGCCAGAAGCTTCTCCGGCTCAGCGCGTAAAAATGATTTCTTTGGCTATCGCTAATAATCCACTTTTTGATATAGACCAACGTGAGTTGCGGCGTCAGACACCTTCCTGGACCATTGATACATTGATTGAGCTTCGGCAGGAACGTGGCGAAAAGCAGCCCCTTGGGTTTATTATCGGTCAGGATTCACTGTTAACGCTGCATAAATGGCACCGCTGGCAAGAACTGCTGGATTATTGCCACCTGCTGGTTTGTAAACGTCCGGGCTATGCAGAAAATATGCCTACGCCGGAACAACAGCGCTGGCTGGATACCTGTCGCACGGAAGATATTACCCGACTGCACCGTTTTCCCGCCGGCTCGGTCTATCTTGCCGATACGTTACTGCTTCCTGTTTCTGCTACCGAGATTCGGCAACGCCGCCGCGCCGGCCTTTCCTGCGATGGACTGCTGCCCGCTGACGTCATTGACTGGATGAATCAGCAACATCTTTATCCTGCACAAAAATAATTATTTTTAACATTAAAGCTGCCTGGCCTTCCTGAAGGAAAGCAGCACCTTTCCCAACAACGCTAATATCCCGATTAAAAAAAACCCCTTTTGATAAACTTTATTCCTGGCCGCTTCTTATTCACGTTTATTCTGCTGCCAGAGCCACCGGATGTGTACATAAAATAAAAAACCATCAGTTATTCATGATTATTGATTTGCTTATTTTTAGCCGCAATTCAAATATCCCCCCGGGATTCCAAGGGAAACGGCCATATTTTTTTATGCCGCCGGCTCTGGGAATAAAAAATAAACATCCGGGAAATGAAAATGAAAAAAGAAAAGAAGTTGATTAAAAAGCTGCTGCTGGCCAGCTGTATTGCAATATCGTGCAATGCCTTCGCTTACGACTTATATAATGTACAACAGACTTACCCTGCCGGCTCTTACGTGACGCTGGATGGGAAAACCTATCATGCTAAATGGTGGGTAGGCGCGGGCCAGCGGCCCGATGCCGTAGTAGAAAATTCATGGGATACGCCGTGGGAGCAAGTGGCCGACAGCGGCACACCGGATGCTAAGCCCGATCCTTCTCCGGCACCAGACGTTAAACCGGAGCCTACGCCTGACCCGGAAGTGACGCCCTCTGACTATCCACATTACGTTGCCGGTACCGCATACAAATCGGGTGATATTGTCAGCAACGCCGGTAAAAATTATATCTGTCGTGAAGGTGTAGCGGCCTGGTGCAGCGGCAGCGCGCTGGCCTATGAGCCTGGCGTAGGACATGGCTGGGAATCCGCCTGGGCGATCCACACGGGCGAAGACGCCAGCGACACACAACCGGAGGCGGCCATGACGCTTTCACGCAAAGATCTTGAAAAGACCGAAGCGCAGCTGACCAGCGGCGGTCTGATGAGAGATGTCATGGCTTCGATAGCCACGCTGGATAACGCCGTGGTTGAAAAAATCACCGCTGGCGCCACCAGCAATCCTGCTAACGTGAAGCGCGTGGAAAAAATCATCGATGCAAAACGTTGGGATCATCTTTTTCCTCGCCGCGACGCTGCCTATACTTACGACAACTTCCTCAAGGCCGTTGGTAAATTCCCGCGCCTCTGCGGTGATTTTAACGATGGCCGAGACGCTGAAGGCATCTGCCGCAAAACGCTGGCAACCATGTTCGCGCATTTTGCGCAGGAAACCGGCGAACATAATATTCATGGCGACGTGGCAGAATGGCGTCAGGGTCTGCACTGGGTGCGTGAAATGGGCTGGGTGGAAGGCCAACCTAACGGCTATAACGGCGAATGTAATCCTGATACCTGGCAGGGCAAAACCTGGCCGTGCGCTAAGGATAAAGAAGGCCCCTATCTGAGCTATTTCGGTCGCGGTGCCAAGCAGCTTAGCTACAACTATAACTATGGCCCCTTTTCAGAAGCAATGTTCGGCGATGTCCGCGTGCTGCTGGATAATCCTGAACGGGTCGCGGACACCTGGCTTAATCTTGCCAGCGCCATCTTCTTCTATATCTATCCGCAACCCCCTAAACCCAGCATGCAGTTTGTTATTGACGGTACATGGCAGCCTAATGCACAGGACAAAGCGGCTGGCCTGGTGCCTGGTTTCGGCGTTACGACGCAGATCATTAACGGCGGCGTCGAGTGCGGCGGCAGCGTTGAGGTCGCACAGTCGCTTAACCGTATCAAATATTATGAAGCCTTTGCGAAAGAGCTAAATGTGCCGATCGTTTCGGGTGAAGTGCTGGGCTGTAAAAATATGAAGCAGTTTGCCGAAGGCGGTGCTGGCGCCCTTCCCCTCAATTGGGAAATGAACTGGGACTACAACGAAAAAAATCCGGGCGGCAAAAGCTACGCCTGTAAGCTGGTAGGTTATCAAACGCCTTATAGCGTCTTCAAAAAAGGTGACTATACCGAGTGTGTTAAAGCGCACTTCCCCGATCTGGTCATAACCGATAAATAATCGTTAAGGCACCAGAGAGCAAAAGGGTTTAAAACAGGCGGAGGCGCTATCCGGCGCTTCCGCTTTTTGCTTTCTGCCTGTTGCCGCTCACCTGCCCCGCCGCTGCAACTATCGACCCGGCAATCATTGACTCTCAGCCCGGGACTGTTATTCTCCGCTGCCATGTTTTTTACCGGGCAGCTACATAAGTTCACAATTATTCCTTGCAGGCACGTGGATCTTCCGCGCCGACATGGGATAATAGCGCTTCCGCCTGGCGGAATAACATCCCATTTAACCGTATTCAGAGGGGAACCTTTTGCAAGGTCAAGCACTCCAGGAATTCGTCATTGATAAAATTGACGATTTGAAAGGCCAGGATATTGTGTCTGTTAACGTTCAGGGCAAATCCAGTATCACCGACTGCATGATTATCTGTACCGGTACTTCAACCCGTCACGTTGCTTCTATTGCCGACCACGTGGTACAGGAATCGCGCGCGGCGGGGTTGAAACCGCTGGGCATTGATGGCAAAGCCGCCGCCGAGTGGGTTGTAGTCGACCTGGGCGACGTGATTGTTCACGTAATGCAGGAAGAGAGCCGTCGTCTCTACGAACTCGAAAAGCTCTGGAGCTAATCCGTGAAGCTGCAGCTGGTTGCCGTCGGCACAAAAATGCCTGACTGGGTACAAACCGGATTCATGGAATACCTGCGTCGTTTTCCCAAGGATATGCCGTTCGAGTTAACGGAAGTGCCGGCCGGTAAACGCGGGAAAAATGCCGACATCAAACGCATCCTGGAAAAGGAAGGCGAAATGATGCTGGCTGCGACAGGCAAGGGCAACCGCATCGTTACGCTGGATATCCCCGGGCAGCCGTGGGAGACGCCCCAGCTGGCGACACAGCTGGAGCGCTGGAAGCAGGATGGCCGCGACGTCAGCCTGCTGATCGGCGGGCCGGAAGGGTTGGCCCCCGCCTGCAAAGCCGCCGCAGAGCAAAGTTGGTCGCTGTCTACGCTGACGCTGCCTCATCCTCTGGTGCGCGTGCTGGTGGCGGAAAGCCTTTATCGGGCATGGAGTATTACCACCAATCACCCTTACCATCGCGAATAGCCCTTAACTGGACAGATTAACGCAGCGGATGAAATTACAACGTAACGCCTTTCGTGACTATACCGCCGAGCAGACACTGTTTGTTCGGCGGGCAATGATCGCTTTTTTCGGCATCTTACTGCTTTCCGGCATCCTGATAGCTAATCTCTATCATCTGCAAATTATCCGTTACACCGATTACAGTACTCGTTCTAACGAAAACCGGATCAAACTGGTCCCGGTTGCCCCCAGCCGCGGCATCATTTATGACCGCAGCGGTACGCCACTGGCGCTAAACCGCACTATTTATCAGATTGAGCTGGTGCCCGAAAAGGTCGAGAACCTGGAAAAGACCCTGCTGGCGCTGCGCCCGGTGGTCGACCTGACGGATGAAGATATCGTTGCCTTTGAAAAAGAGCGCAAGCGCTCCCGTCGCTTTACCTCTATCCCGGTAAAAACCGGGTTGAATGAGGTGCAGGTTGCGCGCTTCGCGGTTAATCAATACGCTTTCCCCGGCGTGGAGGTCAAAGGCTACCAGCGTCGCTACTATCCTTACGGCTCCGCCCTGACGCACGTCCTGGGCTATGTCTCCAAGATTAACGATCGCGACGTAGAACGGCTGGATAAAGAAGGCAAATGGCCTAATTATGCCGCCACGCATGATATCGGCAAGCTGGGTATAGAGCGTTACTACGAAGATATGCTGCACGGTAAAACCGGCTATGAAGAGGTCGAGGTGAATAACCGTGGCCGCGTGATTCGTCAGCTGCACGAACAGTCACCGCAGGCCGGGCAGGACATCTGGCTGACTATCGATCTCAAGCTGCAACAGTATATCGAAACGCTGCTGGCGGGCAGCCGCGCCGCCGTCGTGGTCACCGATCCGCGCAGCGGCGAAATCCTGGCGATGGTTTCCATGCCCAGCTACGATCCGAACCTGTTTGTCGACGGCATCAGCAGCAAAGATTATAACAAGCTGCTGAAGGATCCGAATCGCCCCCTGATTAACCGCACGACTCAGGGCGCCTATCCGCCCGCTTCTACGGTCAAACCCTATATTGCCGTATCGGCACTTTCTGCAGGGGTGATCAATAAAAATACCAGCCTGTTCGATCCGGGCTGGTGGCAGCTGCCCGGCTCTGAAAAGCGCTTTCGCGACTGGAAACACTGGGGTCACGGCCACCTTAACGTCACCAAATCGCTGGAAGAGTCCGCCGATACCTTTTTCTATCAGGTCGCCTACGATATGGGCATCGACCGGCTTTCCGAATGGATGGGCAAATTTGGCTACGGCCATCTTTCCGGCATCGATCTGGTAGAAGAAACCGCAGGCAATATGCCCACCCGCGAATGGAAAATGAAGCGCTTTAAAAAACCCTGGTATCAGGGCGATACCATTCCCGTCGGGATTGGCCAGGGTTACTGGACGGCCACGCCGGTGCAGATGAACAAAGCGATGATGATCCTGATTAACGACGGCGTCGTGCGTACGCCCCATCTGATGATGGCCAACAAGCTGAACAATGTTACCGTGCCGTGGAAGCAGCCAGCCATTCCACCTGTTGCCGATATCCACTCCGGCTATTGGGAAATCGCGAAAGACGGCATGTATGGCGTAGCGAACCGCCCCAATGGCACGGCCCGTAAAAGCTTCTTTGATGCGCCTTATAAAATCGCCGCCAAGTCAGGCACGGCGCAAGTATTCGGGCTGAAAGAAAACGAAACCTATAACGCGCATAAGATTACAGAACTACTGCGAGACCATAAACTGATGACCGCTTTCGCGCCCTACGATCATCCTCGCGTAGCGGTAGCGATGATCCTTGAAAACGGCGGCGCAGGGCCGGCAGTGGGCACCATTATGCGACAAATCCTCGACCATATTATGCTCGGGGACAACAATACCAACCTGCCAGACGCCCCTCCGGTGCCGTCTGGCTACGAAGGCGAATAACCATGAACGATCGTCATCAGAAAAGCACGATCTGGACGAGAATCCACGTCGACCCGACCTTTTTTATCCTGATTTCCGCCCTGCTGGTTTACAGCGCGCTGGTTATCTGGAGCGCCAGCGGACAGGATCCGGGCATGATGGAGCGTAAGCTGGGCCAGATTGCAATGGGCGTGGTCATGATGCTGGTGATGGCGCAGATCCCGCCGCGTGTTTACGAAGGCTGGGCGCCCTACCTTTACATCCTTTGCGTGGTGCTGTTGATCGCCGTGGATGCTTTCGGCCATATCAGTAAAGGCGCTCAGCGCTGGCTGGATTTGGGCGTGGTGCGCTTTCAGCCCTCAGAGATAGCCAAAATAGCCGTTCCGCTGATGGTAGCGCGTTTTATCAACCGCGACGTCTGTCCGCCCACCTTAAAAAACACCGCGATTGCGCTGGTACTGATCTTTATGCCTACGCTGCTGGTTGCGGCGCAGCCTGACCAGATCGGAAGAGCG
>DOOK01000014.1:6460-9467 GCA_003512805.1 Erwinia sp.
CCTCTTCCGGCCTGTTTGTCCTGTTTTTATCCGGCATGAGCTGGAAGCTGATCCTCGTTGCCGTGATGCTGGTTGCTGCTTTTATCCCGGTGCTGTGGTTCTTCCTGATGCATGACTATCAGCGCGACCGCGTGATGATGCTGTTGGATCCGGAAAGCGATCCGCTGGGCGCGGGTTACCATATTATCCAGTCCAAAATCGCTATCGGCTCCGGCGGGCTGCGCGGTAAAGGCTGGCTGCACGGCACCCAGTCGCAGCTGGAATTTTTACCCGAGCGTCATACCGACTTTATCTTTGCCGTACTGGCAGAAGAGCTGGGTCTGGTTGGCGTGCTGGTGCTGCTGGTCCTTTATGTGCTGGTGATTATGCGCGGCCTGCTGATGGCGGCCAGAGCGCAAACCACGTTTGGCCGCGTGATGGCTGGCGGGCTGATGCTGATCTTCTTTGTGTATGTCTTTGTGAATATTGGTATGGTCAGCGGTATATTACCCGTGGTCGGCGTCCCACTGCCGCTGGTAAGCTACGGCGGCTCCGCCCTGATTGTTCTGATGGCCGGGTTTGGCATTATTATGTCGATCCACACCCACCGTAAACTGTTGTCGAAAAGCGTTTAAGAGGCTTATATGCGTAAGGATTGGCTTTGGATGAGTCTGGCAGCAGCGCTGCTGGCGGGCTGTGTGAACGAACAACAGCAGGCACCTGTTACCCAGCAACAGCAAACCTATAACGGCCCGGTAGTGGAAATCGGCGGCGTCGAGCCACGCTACGAGCCGCTAAGCCCTAATGCTAACCAGGATTATCGTACCAACGGCAAGAATTATCGCATCGTCACCGATCCCTCTAACTTCAGTGAGACAGGGCTGGCAAGCTGGTATAGCGAGTCGGCCGACGGCAGCCGCACCGCCACGGGTGAACAGTACGACCCGCAGGCGTTAACGGCGGCTCACCCTACTCTGCCGCTGCCCTCCTACGTGCGCGTAACTAACCTGGCGAACGGACGGCAGATTGTGGTGCGGGTTAACGATCGCGGGCCTTACAAACCGGGCCGCATTATTGATTTGTCAAAAGCAGCAGGCGATCGCCTGAATATCTCTAACAACAGCCGTGTGAAGGTGGACTACATCAAGGTTGCGCCGGACGGCTCGCTTTCCGGCCCCGGTACTGTCGGCACCACGGTAGCTAAACAGAGCTATGCGCTGCCGTCTCGTCCGGATCTCAGCGGCGGCATGGTAGTGATGGGCGGTGCGGCAGCGGCCCAGAGCACGACAAACGATGCCCCCACCGAGGAAGCACGGCCCGTAGATAACAGCACGCTTAGCAGTGAAGACAATCTGGGTGCGCCCGTACGCAGCAGCGGATTTTTAGGCGCGCCGCAGCCGTTGGCTAACGGCGTGTTGGAAGGCAGTGAGCCTGCCCCTGCGCCAGTATCAGCACCTGCCCCCGCGCCAGCTCCGGTAGCGGCACCAGCCGCCGTGCCGGTAGCGGCCCAGGCTCCAGCCGCAGCCGGAACGGCCTGGGCGGTGCAGGCTGGCGCGCTGAGCGATGCGGCGCGTGCACGCCAGCTGGCTGCTTCGCTAAGCAAACAATTTGGCGTGCCGGGCAGCGTTGACGCGCGCGGCGGCGTTTATCGCGTGCAGCTGGGCCATTTCACCTCGCGTCAACAGGCAACGGCCCTTCAGCAGCGGCTTGCCAGCGAAGCTAATCTCACCTCTTTCGTGACCACAGCAGCTGGCAAAATGTGATAACGATCCGGTAATCCGTCTCTTGCCTGGCGTTACGCTGTCTGGCCCAGGTAAAGACGGATGCCGCTCCGAAATGCATTTGCTATAGTGAGTCACTTTTTTTAACTTAGCCATGGATGTTGTTGTCCCCAACATGAATACTCTGACCTCTTCCCAACTGCTTAAACGCCTGACGGCAGGTTCGCTGATTGCCCTCAGCCTTACCGCCTTCGCCCACGCTGAAGACGTGAACATCAAAACCATGATCCCTGGCGTACCGGATATTGATGCCGAAGCCTATGTGCTGATCGATTACAACTCCGGTAAGGTGCTGGCAGAGAAAAACGCCGACGCGCGTCGCGATCCGGCCAGCCTGACAAAAATGATGACCAGTTACGTGATTGGCCAGGCGGTCAAAGCGGGCAAAATTCATCAGGAGGATGTGGTCACCGTGGGTAAAGATGCCTGGGCGACCGGCAACCCGGTGTTTAAAGGCTCTTCGCTGATGTTCCTGAAGCCAGGCGATCGTGTTCCGGTTGCTCAGCTGACTCGCGGCATCGTTCTGCAGTCCGGCAATGACGCCTGCGTGGCGATGGCCGACTATGTTGCAGGCAGCCAGGACGCTTTTGTGGGCCTGATGAACAACTATGTTAAGGCACTGGGCCTGCAAAACACCCACTTCCAGACCGTCCACGGCCTGGATGCCGACGGCCAGCACAGCTCGGCGCGTGATATGGCGCTGATCGGCCAGGCACTGATCCGCGACGTGCCGGACGAGTATGCTGTTTATAAGGAAAAAGAGTTCACCTTTAACAATATTCGTCAGACTAACCGTAACGGTCTGCTGTGGGACACCAGCCTCAATGTGGACGGCATCAAAACCGGCCATACTGATGCGGCAGGGTATAACCTGGTCGCTTCTGCGACCGAGGGTCAGATGCGTTTAATTTCGGCGGTCATGGGTGGCCATACCTATAAAGGTCGCGAAACCGAAAGCAAAAAGCTGCTGACGTGGGGCTTTCGCTTCTTTGAAACCGTGGCACCGCTCAAAGCAGGTAAAGAGTTTGCTTCCGAGCCGGTCTGGTTCGGCAACAGCGATCGCGTCCAGCTGGGCGTACAGAAAGACGTCTATCTGACTATTCCTCGTGGCCGCATGAAAGATCTGAAAGCCAGCTACACGCTGAGCAATACCGAACTGCACGCGCCGCTGGCGAAAAACCAGGTGGTGGGCACCATTAACTTCCAGCTGGACGGCAAAACCATTGAGCAGCATCCTTTGGTGGTGC
>DOOK01000262.1:0-5010 GCA_003512805.1 Erwinia sp.
TGCGCAAGACCGATAACTACGGTCTGGAAATCCGTTTCCGTGACGCGCAGGCGCGCGACGACGCCGTCAGTTATCTGACCGGCCGTCATCGCGATCTGGTGATCAACACCAGCGGCAGTAATCTGCTGCGTGCGGTCATGTCAGACGACCGCCTGCGAGAAGCCCGGGAGTATGCGGTACAGCAGAACATCACTATCCTGCGTAACCGTGTGAACCAGCTGGGTGTGGCCGAGCCGCTGGTACAGCGTCAGGGCACCGACCGAATCGTGGTTGAGCTGCCGGGTATTCAGGACACCGCGCGCGCAAAAGAGATTCTGGGGGCAACTGCCACGCTGGAATTCCGTCTGGTTAACACTTACGTTGATCCTACCGCTGCCGCTAACGGCCGCGTACCGGGCGATTCAGAAGTGAAAAATACCCGCGACGGCCAGCCGGTTACGCTGTACAAGCGCGTTATCCTGACCGGTGACCATATAACTGACTCTACGTCGAGCATGGATGAGTACAACCAGGCACAGGTAAATATCTCGCTGGACAGCGCGGGCGGCAATATCATGTCCAACTTCACTAAGGATAATATCAATAAGCCGATGGCGACGCTGTTTGTTGAGTACAAAGACAGCGGTAAGAAAGACGCCAACGGTCGCGCTATCCTGGCGAAGCAGGAAGAAGTGATTAACGTTGCCAATATCCAGTCCCGACTGGGTAACAGCTTCCGCATCACCGGTATTAGCAATCCGAACGAAGCACGTCAGCTGTCGCTGCTGCTCCGTGCAGGCGCGCTGATTGCGCCAATCCAGATTGTGGAAGAACGCACCATTGGTCCAACCATGGGCGCGCAAAACATTACTCAGGGTCTGCAAGCCTGTCTGTGGGGCCTGATCGCCTCTATCGTGTTTATGGTGGTTTACTACCGTAAGTTCGGGGTGATTGCGACCACCGCGCTGGTGGCCAACCTGGTGCTGATTGTGGTGATTATGTCCCTGCTGCCTGGCGCCACGCTGACCATGCCGGGTATTGCCGGTATCGTGCTGACGCTGGCGGTAGCCGTTGATGCTAACGTGCTGATTAACGAGCGTATCAAGGAAGAGCTGAAGAACGGACGTTCCGTTCAGCAGGCTATCCATGAAGGCTACAGCGGCGCGTTTTCCAGTATCATCGACGCCAACGTCACCACGCTTATCACGGCTATTATCCTTTATGCTGTCGGTACGGGATCCATTAAGGGCTTTGCTATCACCACGGCAATCGGTGTAGTGACCTCTATGTTTACCGCTATTGTCGGTACCCGCGCCATCGTCAACCTGCTGTACGGCGGTAAACGCATCAACAAGCTGTCTATTTGAGGAGTGCGTTGTGGCACAGGACTATAGCGTTGAACAACTGAACTACGGCCGTAAAGTCCACGACTTTATGCGCTGGGACAAGCTGGCCTTTACTCTTTCCGGCCTGCTGCTGATCGCCTCTTTTGCGATCATGGGTTTGAAAGGATTTAACTGGGGACTGGATTTCACCGGCGGTACGGTGATTGAAATTACCCTGGAGAAACCGGCCGAGCTGGATAATCTGCGCGGTGCGCTGGAGAAAGCGGGCTTTACCGATCCGCAGGTGCAGAATTTCGGCAGTAGCCGTGATGTGCTGGTGCGGATGTCGCCACACGAAGGCAATGCGGGCCAGGAACTGGGCAGCAAGGTTGTCAGCATCATTAACCAGGCAACGGCGCAGAACGGCACCGTGAAGCGCATTGAGTTTGTTGGCCCAAGCGTGGGCAGCGATCTGGCGCAGACCGGCGGCATGGCGCTGCTGGTAGCGCTGATCGCCATCCTGGTGTACGTCGGTTTCCGCTTTGAGTGGCGACTGGCGTTAGGCGCCGTGCTGGCGCTGGCGCACGACGTGATCATTACCATGGGCATTCTCTCTCTGTTCCATATTGAGATTGATTTGACCATTGTTGCGTCGCTGATGTCGGTTATTGGCTACTCGCTGAACGACAGCATTGTGGTGTCGGACCGTATTCGTGAGAACTTCCGCAAGATCCGTCGCGGTACGCCTTACGAAATTTTCAACGTCTCGCTGACGCAGACGCTGAGCCGAACCATCATGACTTCCGCCACCACGCTGGTGGTGGTACTGATGCTGTTTATCTTCGGCGGTGCGCTGCTGGAAGGCTTCTCGCTGACCATGCTGATCGGGGTTTCCATCGGCACAATTTCATCTATCTATGTGGCTTCGGCGCTGGCGCTGAAACTGGGGATGAAACGTGAGCATCTGATCCAGCAGAAAGTGGAGAAAGAGGGCGCCGATCAACCTTCGATTATGCCTTAAGCTTTTCGCTGTATAAAAAAAAGCGCCGCATTTGCGGCGCTTTTTTTATGGCTTCGTCTGGCCCATCAAATCGTGCACGCGCACGTAGCCCAGCTGCTCCGGTGGCAGGTTGCTCAAGCGCAGCGGTACCGTGACTTCGCTACGAGGCAGCAGTGAGGCCGCCACGCTGAAGGTCTGGCTCTGGCTGTTCACCTGAAGCGGTTTACCGCTAGTCGGATCCAACTCGCCCCATTCTACCGTCGCGGTAAAGGCAGGCAGCGTATTGTCTCCGGCAGAACGGATATGCAGCATTGCCCGCGTGCCGTTGGCTTCACTTTCAATATGGCTCAGCGACAGCCTGACCTCACCCAACTGGCTTTGCAGCGGCACGGCCGTGTTAGTGGCCGGCAGCAGCCAGGCCCCCTGGGTAGAGCTGCTGTTGAGCATATTCTGCCGCGTAAGTGCCGTTGCCTGCTCGGTAAGCTGTTGCATCTCATTGTTGAGCTTGCCAACCTCATTATGCAGCTTAGCGATTTGTGGCTGCTGCGGGGAGGCGCAGCTTGCCAGCAGAGCCAGCAGGGGCAGCAGCGTAGCCTTTTTCAGATATCCGGCCATAGATGCCTACTGAGGGATACGTAAAGTCTGACCCGGGTAGATCTTATTCGGGTCGGAGAGCATAGGTTTATTAGCCTCGAAGATTTGATTGTACTTGTTCGGATCGCCGTACACTTCTTTCGAGATGGCGCTAAGCGTGTCGCCTTTTTTCACCGTATAGAATTTCGCTTCGGTTGCGGCTTCCGCTACTTTCACATTGTCTTCAACGTGAGTAATCCCCGCGACGTTACCGGCCGCTACCAGGATTTTCTCTTTCAGTTCCTGAGAAATACTGTCACCGCTAATGCTGGCCTTATCGCCATCCACCTTAACGTCAACCTTCTCGCTGCCAGGCAGGCCCAGCTTGTGGATATACTCTTTCAGCTTCGCGCTTTGGTCTTCGCCAGCATCGCTTACCGAATCCCAAAGTTTCTCGCCCGCTTCTTTTACAAAGTTAAATAAACCCATATATCCTCCGGTTAATCCCTGTTTTATAAAAAGTTACGCCAGAGCGTTCTGTCATTATAGCGGAAGAACGGGCAGATACCTGGTCAGGCACCAGGCAAAGCGATCCGGCAGGGGAAAGAAAGGCAAAAGGGCGGCCTGATATTTTGTTGCTCGCCACTTCGCGCTACACTGTGCTCACTTTTCCAGGATCCAGGAATTATCATGCATTGCCCGTTCTGTTCTGCTGTGGATACCAAAGTCATCGATTCCCGCCTGGTGGGGGAGGGAACCTCGGTGCGCCGTCGCCGTCAGTGCCTGGTGTGCCATGAACGCTTTACCACCTTTGAAGTGGCCGAGCTGGTGATGCCGCGGGTGGTGAAAAGCAATGATATTCGTGAACCCTTCAATGAAGACAAGCTTTGCAGCGGGATCATGAAGGCGCTGGAGAAGCGGCCAGTCAGCTCGGATGATGTTGAAAATGCCGTCAGCCATATCAAAAGCAAGCTGCGATCCACGGGCGAGCGCGAAGTGCCCAGCAAAATGATCGGTAACCTGGTGATGGATGAGCTGAAAAAACTGGATAAGGTGGCCTATATTCGCTTTGCCTCGGTCTACCGCAGCTTTGAAGATATCCGCGAATTCGGCGAAGAAATCGCCCGCTTACAGGATTAAGGCATGGATGAAATCTATATGGCTCGCGCACTTGAACTGGCCAGGCGCGGGCGCTTTACTACCACACCTAATCCGAACGTAGGTTGCGTTATCGTACGGGACGGAGAAATTGTCGGCGAAGGCTACCATTTTCGGGCTGGCGAACCCCATGCAGAAGTCCATGCATTGCGGATGGCGGGCGATAAAGCGCGCGGCGCTACGGCTTACGTAACGCTGGAGCCCTGTAGCCATCATGGACGCACGCCACCCTGCTGCGAGGCGCTGATCGCCGCTGGGGTCGCTCGTGTTGTTGCCGCCATGCAGGATCCCAACCCCGAAGTGGCGGGACGGGGGCTTTATCGTTTGCAGCAGGCCGGCATTGCCGTCAGCCACGGGTTGATGATGCAGGAAGCGGAAGCGCTGAATCGTGGCTTTCTTAAGCGGATGCGCACCGGCTTCCCGTGGGTGCAGCTGAAGTTGGGCGCCTCGCTGGACGGCCGTACGGCGATGGCAAGCGGCGAAAGCCAGTGGATTACCTCGCCGGAAGCACGGCGCGACGTGCAGCGCCTGCGGGCGCAAAGCTCGGCCATTCTGACTACCAGCGCAACGGTGCTGGCTGACGATCCGTCCCTGACCGTGCGCTGGGACGAGTTAAATCAGGATGTACAGGCAGTCTGTACGCAGCAGGATTTGCGCCAGCCGGTCAGAGTGGTTATTGACAGCCACAACCGCGTTACGCCGCAGCACCGATTGATTGCTCAACCCGGTGAAACCTGGCTGGCGCGTCAGCAGGCCGACGAACTTAGCTGGCCCCGGAACGTTGAACAATTTTGTGTGCCGCGTCTTAATGAGCAAACCGATTTGGTTTCTTTGCTGATGCTGCTGGGACGCCGCCAGATCAACAGCGTCTGGGTAGAGGCCGGCGCGCAGCTGGCTGGTGCCCTGCTGAGCGCGGGCGTCGTCGATGAGCTAATTGTTTACCTTGCGCCTAAATTATTGGGCGATGCAGCACGC
>DOOK01000262.1:5064-8717 GCA_003512805.1 Erwinia sp.
GGTTTGTGCCATCTGCCCGCTTTAGCACAACTTGCTGAAGCGCCAACGTTTATATTCAGCGATAGTCGTCAGGTTGGGCCAGATTTGCGTCTGACGCTGACGCCGCGATAGCGCTCTGCAGAAAAGCGGAAGCAGAGCGTTAAAGAGTGTGATAGAATCCGCCCCCCTGCGGGGCCATAACAAACCCTGAAAGGAAGATTATGAACGTTATTGAAGCTGCTGTTGCTACTCCTGACGCGCGCGTGGCCATTGTTATTGCGCGTTTCAACAACTTTATCAACGACAGCCTGCTGAGCGGTGCCCTTGATGCGCTGAAGCGTATCGGCCAGGTAAAAGATGAAAATATCACCGTTATCTGGGTACCGGGCGCCTACGAAATGCCAATGACGGCGCGTGCGCTGGCAAATGCCGGTAAACACGATGCGGTTGTGGCGCTGGGTACCGTTATCCGCGGTGGCACCGCTCACTTCGAATATGTTGCTGGCGAAGCCAGTTCTGGCCTGGCCAGCGTCGCCATGAACAGCGACATTCCGGTTGCCTTTGGTGTTCTGACCACAGAAAACATTGAGCAGGCCATTGAGCGCGCCGGAACCAAAGCGGGTAACAAAGGGGCGGAAGCCGCTCTGACCGCACTCGAAATGATTAACGTATTGAAAGCCATCAAAGCCTGATTTTAAGGGGAATTTTGTGAAACCTGCTGCTCGTCGCCGCGCCCGTGAATGTGCTGTCCAGGCGCTTTACTCCTGGCAGTTGTCCAAGAACGACATCTCTGATGTCGAATACCAGTTTCTGGCGGAGCAAGACGTCAAAGACGTTGATATCAGCTATTTCCGCGAGCTGCTGGGCGGCGTTGCGACCAACAGCGCGTACCTCGACGGCCTGATGAAGCCTTACCTTTCCCGCCAGCTGGAAGAGCTGGGTCAGGTAGAAAAGGCTATTCTGCGCATTTCGCTGTACGAACTGAGCAAGCGCTCCGACGTTCCCTATAAAGTCGCGATTAATGAGGGGATTGAGCTGGCGAAAGTGTTTGGCGCTGAAGACAGCCATAAATTCGTTAATGGCGTGCTGGATAAAGCCGCACCGCATATCCGCCCTAACAAGAAGTAATCCTTTCAGGCCGGTCTTATCCGGCCTTCTTCCTTTTTTCTGCTGGAACGCATTATGGCATGTGGCGAATTTGAACTTATCACGCGCTATTTTGATCGCATAACTAGCTCTCGTCGTGATGTAGAAAAAGGCATCGGCGATGACTGTGCTCTGCTAAACCTGCCCGAAAATCAGACCTTGGCGATCAGCACCGATACATTGGTAGCCGGTGTGCACTTCCTGCGCGACATCCATCCAGCCGATCTTGGCTATAAAGCGCTGGCGGTAAACCTCAGCGATTTGGCCGCCATGGGAGCCGATCCTGCCTGGCTGACGCTGGCACTGACGCTACCCGAGGTGAACGAGGCCTGGCTGAAAGAGTTCAGCGACAGCCTGTTTGAACTGCTGGATTATTACAACATGCAGCTGATCGGCGGCGATACCACGCGCGGACCGTTAAGCCTGACGCTTAGCATTCACGGTCTGGTGCCGCGGGGCAGGGCGTTAAAACGTTCAGGTGCTAAACCCGGCGACTGGATTTACGTGACCGGCACGCTGGGTGACAGTGCGGCAGGACTGGCGCTGTTGCAGCACCATATCAAAATCAACGATCCTGCCGCGCATGAGGCCCTGATTAAACGTCATTTGCGCCCGATGCCGCGTATTCTGCAGGGACAGGCGTTGCGCGATCTGGCCAGCGCCGCCATCGATATTTCCGATGGTTTGATCTCCGATCTCGGCCATATTTTGAAAGCCAGCGACTGCGGTGCTCGTCTGAATCTGGATGCGTTGCCGCTTTCAAGCGTGATGAAAAGCCACTTCGAGCCGGAGCAGGCGATCGCCTGGGCGCTGAGCGGCGGTGAAGATTATGAACTTTGCTTCACCGTCCCGGAAATAAATCGTGGCGCGTTGGATGTGGCTCTGGGACATTATGGCGTGCCTTTTACCTGCATTGGACAGCTGGCACCGCTGTCTGAAGGCCTGGTGCTGTTGGAAAACAACCGGCCTGTTGAGCGTAAACTAAAAGGATTTGATCACTTTGGATAAGCATGAAGCTAAAAAACGCCTGAAGATGAGCAATCCCTGGCACCTGCTGGCGACCGGTTTCGGCAGCGGGCTCAGCCCGGTGGTGCCCGGCACCATGGGCTCGCTGGCGGCAATCCCTTTCTGGTATCTGATGTCCTTTCTGCCGCAGGATATTTATTCCCTGCTGGTGATGTTCGGCATTTGCATTGGCGTTTATCTGTGCCATCGTACCGCGAAAGATATGGGGCTGCACGACCACGGCAGCATCGTCTGGGATGAGTTTATCGGCATGTGGATTACGCTGATGGCGATCCCTGTCAACAGCTGGCAGTGGGTGCTGGCCGGCTTTGTGATTTTCCGTATTTTGGATATGTGGAAGCCGTGGCCAATCCGCTGGTTTGACCGCAACGTACACGGCGGCATGGGGATTATGGTGGATGATATCGTCGCCGGTATTATTTCGGCCGGTATCCTCTATTACGCCGGACACTATCTGGCGCTCTAGTTTGTCAGCTGTGCATACTGTGTTGGCGTGAAGCCGGAAGCTCAGCCGTAAAAATGCCTGGAAAGGCATCCATGCCAGCTCGCGCCGCGGCGTTCATGTCGCGGCGCGCTATTTCCCCTGTTCAGCCCCGCGGCTTACTCAAAACCCACTATGCTGTGCGGCTGGTAAAGGCTTTCCAGATCGGCCACCTCTTCCTGCGTCAGCTCGATCTCAACCGCCTTAACCAAATCAGCCAGCTGCTCTGCGCGCGATGCGCCGATAATCGGAGCTGTCACCACCGGTTTAGCCAATAACCATGCCAGCGCGATCTGCGCACGACTTACGCCACGAGCTTCAGCGATAGCCGCCACGCGCTGCGCAATCGCGCCATCATTCTCTTCGGTTTTGGCATAGAGCGTGCTGCCATACTCATCGGAAGCGGTACGCGCCGTCGTTTCGCCCCACGGGCGCGTCAGGCGACCGCGCGCCAGTGGACTCCACGGCAGCACGGCGATATTTTCTGCCTGACAGAGCGGGTACATTTCACGCTCCTCTTCACGTTGGATCAGGTTGTACTGATCCTGCATGCTGACAAATCTTGTCCAGCCGTGGCGGTCCGCCGTATAGAGCGCTTTGGCAAACTGCCAGGCATACATAGAAGAGGCGCCGATATAGCGGGCTTTCCCGGCCTTTACCACGTCATGCAGCGCTTCCAGCGTCTCTTCCAGCGGCGTGTTGTAATCCCAGCGGTGGATTTGCAGCAAATCGACATAGTCGGTGCCCAGCCGGGTCAGACTGTCATCAATTGACTGCATAATATTAGCGCGCGCCAGGCCGCCGGAGAGATTACTCATCGGGAAATAGACTTTAGTGGCCAACACAATTTCGTCACGGCGCGCGTATGCTTTCAGGGCGCGGCCTACAATCTCTTCACTACTGCCGTCGGAATAGCTGTTAGCGGTGTCGAAAAAGTTAATGCCTGCATCCAGCGCCTGTTTAATGAGCGGACGGCTGCTCTCTTCGGGCAGGGTCCAGGCGTGACGACCGCGGTCGTCAC
>DOOK01000150.1:0-6768 GCA_003512805.1 Erwinia sp.
TGGATGTTGCTGCTTTGGGCCGGTTCACAGTCCGAATGCTAATGTATTTGGCTGTTACCTTCAGGACCGGAGGAAGCAAAATAAGAAAGGCTCTGTGGGCAAAACCGTGAAAAAACAAAGACCTGTCAACCTGGATCTCTCCACGATCCGGTTCCCCGTTACCGCAATCGCGTCCATTCTCCACCGCGTGTCTGGCGTCATTACGTTTGTTGCGCTAGGTATACTGCTCTGGTTACTGGGCCTGTCGCTTTCGTCGCCGGAAGGCTTTTTGCAGGCGTCTGCCGTTATGCAAAGCTTCTTCGTTAAATTCATCATGTGGGGCATCCTCACCGCGCTGGCGTATCATACCGTCGGCGGGATCCGCCATATGTTAATGGATTTTGGCTATCTGGCAGAGACGCAGGTAGCGGGCACGCGTTCAGCGCAAATCTGCTTTGGTATCACCGTCGTGCTTTCAATTCTGGCTGGAGTCCTCGTATGTTAAGCAACGCTTCTGCATTAGGACGCAACGGCGTTCATGACTGGCTGCTGGTGCGCGCCACCTCTATTGTGATGACGCTCTACATCCTTTACATCCTCGGCTTTATCGTCATGACCGACACGTTAACCTACGACATCTGGCGCGGTTTTTTTGCCTCCTCCGTGACTAAAGTGTTCACGCTGCTGACGCTGTTCTCCATTCTGATGCATGGCTGGATAGGGATGTGGCAGGTACTGACAGACTACATCAAACATCTGGCGACGCGTCTGCTGTTGCAGATGGCGATTGTTGTCGTGCTGTTTGTCTACGCTATTTATGGAACTGTCGTTGTGTGGGGTGTGTAAAAAATGAAGTTGCCAGTCAGAGAGTTTGATGCCGTTGTCGTTGGCGCGGGCGGTGCAGGTATGCGTGCCGCACTGCAAATTTCCCAATCGGGCCAGACCTGTGCCCTGTTATCTAAAGTTTTCCCGACCCGTTCCCACACCGTGTCTGCGCAGGGTGGCATTACCGTCGCGCTGGGCAATACTCACGATGACAACTGGGAATGGCATATGTACGACACGGTCAAAGGTTCCGATTATATCGGCGACCAGGACGCCATTGAATATATGTGTAAAACCGGCCCGGAAGCGATCCTGGAGCTGGAACATATGGGCCTGCCGTTCTCCCGTCTGGACGATGGCCGCATTTATCAGCGTCCATTTGGCGGCCAGTCTAAAAATTTCGGCGGTGAGCAGGCGGCGCGTACCGCAGCGGCAGCTGACCGCACCGGCCATGCGCTGCTGCACACGCTTTACCAGCAGAACCTGAAAAACAAAACCACCATCTTTTCTGAATGGTATGCGCTGGATCTGGTGAAAAATGCCGATGGCGCAGTGGTGGGTTGTACGGCACTGAATATTGAAGATGGCGAAGTCGTCTACTTTAAAGCGAAAGCCACCGTGCTGGCGACCGGCGGCGCAGGCCGCATTTATCAGTCCACCACTAACGCCCATATCAACACCGGCGACGGTGTAGGCATGGCACTGCGTGCTGGCGTGCCGGTACAGGATATGGAGATGTGGCAGTTCCACCCAACCGGGATTGCGGGTGCGGGCGTACTGGTCACAGAAGGCTGTCGCGGCGAAGGGGGTTACCTGCTGAACAAGCATGGCGAACGCTTTATGGAGCGCTACGCGCCTAACGCGAAAGATCTGGCCGGCCGCGACGTGGTTGCGCGCTCCATGATGATCGAAATTCGCGAAGGCCGTGGCTGCGAAGGTCCATGGGGCCCGCATATCAAGCTGAAGCTCGACCATCTGGGTAAAGATGTGCTGGAAGCGCGTCTGCCGGGTATCCTGGAACTTTCCCGTACGTTTGCTCACGTCGATCCGGTCAAAGAGCCGATCCCGGTTATCCCAACCTGTCATTATATGATGGGCGGCATTCCGACCAAAGTAACCGGTCAGGCGTTGACTCTGAACGAGCAGGGCGAAGACGTAGTGGTGCCGGGCCTGTTTGCGGTAGGCGAAATCGCCTGCGTATCCGTCCACGGTTCTAACCGTCTTGGCGGCAACTCGCTGTTGGATCTGGTGGTGTTTGGTCGTGCGGCTGGCCTGCATTTACAGCAATCCATGCAGGAGCAGGGCGAGCTGCTTGACGCCACCGATGAGGAAATCGACGCATCGCTGGCTCGTCTGAACCGCTGGAACAATAATGAAACCGGCGAAGATCCTGCCGAGCTGCGTAAAGCGTTGCAAACCTGTATGCAGAACAACTTCTCCGTGTTCCGTGAAGGCGACGCCATGGCGAAAGGGCTGGAAGAGCTGAAAGTTCTGCGCGAGCGCTTGAAAAGTGCCCGTCTGGACGACCGTTCACCTGACTTTAATACGCAGCGTATTGAATGTCTGGAGTTGGATAACCTGATGGAAACGGCCTATGCCACCGCTGTTGCGGCCAACTACCGCACGGAAAGCCGCGGTGCTCACAGCCGCTTCGATTACCCGGAACGTGACGATGCAAACTGGCTGTGCCACAGCGTCTATTTGCCGCAGAGTGAAAGCATGACTCGCCGTGAGGTGAACATGGAGCCGAAACTGCGCGCGGCTTTCCCACCGAAAGCTCGTACCTACTAGTTTGCGGAGCATATGATGAAAATCGAATTTTCTGTCTATCGTTATAACCCGGACGTCGATGATGCGCCGCGGATGCAGGATTACAGCCTGGAGTCGGAAGAAGGGCGTGACATGATGCTGCTGGACGCGTTAATCCGTCTGAAAGAAAAAGATCCGACACTGGCTTTCCGTCGTTCCTGTCGCGAAGGCGTTTGCGGTTCCGACGGCATCAATATGAACGGTAAAAACGGCCTGGCCTGTATCACGCCGGTCTCCGCGCTTGGCGCGGGAAAACGTAAAATTGTGATCCGTCCTCTCCCTGGATTACCGGTTATCCGTGATTTGGTGGTAGACATGGGACAGTTCTACACTCAATATGAGAAAATCAAGCCTTACCTGTTGAATAATGGGCAAAATCCGCCAGCGCGTGAGCACCTGCAACAGCCGGAGCAGCGGGAAAAACTGGATGGCCTGTACGAATGTATTCTTTGTGCGTGCTGTTCCACTTCCTGTCCGTCGTTCTGGTGGAATCCGGACAAGTTTATTGGTCCGGCCGGGCTGCTGGCTGCTTACCGTTTCCTGATCGACAGCCGTGACACGGAAACCGGCCCACGTCTGGATGACCTTAACGATGCGTTCAGCGTATTCCGCTGCCACAGCATCATGAACTGCGTCAGCGTCTGTCCGAAAGGGCTGAACCCGACGCGCGCCATCGGCCACATCAAGTCGATGCTGCTGGCGCGAAGCGCATAAGCGCCCCGGGAGCCTGTCTCCCGGCTGTTTTATCGGGTCGCGCCTGCGGGCGCGACCGAGGGCAAGCCGCTGACGCGGCGCGGGGCTTAGCTGTTCCGTTACATAATCACGGCAACAAAAAAGCATAATGCTTTAAGGGATCACAATGCAGAACAGCGCGATGAAACCCTGGCTGGACTCCTCCTGGCTGGCCGGCGCGAATCAGACCTATATAGAGCAGCTCTATGAGGACTATCTGACCGATCCTGACTCTGTTGACGCGGCCTGGAAAACGCTGTTTCAACAGCTTCCGGGACACGGAGTCAGGCCAGAACAGTTCCACTCCGCCACTCGCGAATATTTTAAGCGCTTGGCGAAAGATGCCTCTCGCTACACTTCTTCCGTTAGCGATCCCGACACCAACGCCAAGCAGGTGAAGGTGCTCCAGCTGATCAACGCCTTCCGCTTCCGTGGTCATCAGCAGGCCAGTCTCGATCCGTTAGGCCTGTGGAAACAGGAGCCGGTGCCGGATCTGGATCCCGCTTTTCACGATCTGACCGAAGCTGATTTCCAGGAAACCTTCAACGTAGGTTCTTTCGCTTTCGGCAAAGACACCATGAAGCTTGCCGATCTCTTCAGCCTGTTGCAGCAAACTTACTGCGGGTCGATCGGTGCAGAGTACATGCACATCACCAACACTGAAGAGAAACGCTGGATTCAGCAGCGTATCGAATCGGTGGCGGGTCAGGCCTCTTTCTCTGGCGATGAGAAAAAAGGGTTCCTGAAACAGCTGACCGCTGCAGAAGGGCTGGAACGCTATCTGGGTGCAAAATTCCCGGGCGCGAAACGCTTTTCACTGGAAGGCGGCGATGCGCTGGTGCCAATGCTGAACGAAATGATCCGTCATGCGGGCAAAAGCGGCACGCGCGAAGTCGTGCTGGGCATGGCGCACCGTGGCCGTCTGAACGTGCTGATCAACGTTCTGGGCAAAAAGCCGCAGGACTTGTTTGACGAGTTCTCCGGCAAGCATAAAGAACACCTCGGTACCGGCGACGTGAAGTACCACATGGGCTTCTCGTCCGATGTGGAAACCGAAGGCGGTATGGTGCACCTGGCGCTGGCGTTTAACCCGTCGCACCTTGAAATCGTCAGCCCGGTTGTGATGGGATCGGTTCGCGCCCGTCTGGATCGTCTGGACGAGCCGCGCAGCAGTAAAGTACTACCGATCACGATCCATGGTGATGCAGCCGTCACCGGCCAGGGCGTGGTTCAGGAAACACTGAACATGTCACAGGCACGCGGCTATGAAGTTGGCGGCACCGTGCGTATCGTGATTAATAACCAGATTGGTTTTACCACGTCCAATCCGCAGGATGCCCGCTCTACGCAGTACTGTACCGATATCGGTAAAATGGTGCTGGCGCCGATCTTCCACGTCAACGCTGACGATCCGGAAGCGGTCGCTTTTGTTACCCGTCTGGCGCTCGATTTCCGTAATACCTTCAAGCGCGACGTCTTTATCGATCTGGTTTGCTACCGCCGCCACGGCCACAACGAAGCCGATGAGCCAAGCGCAACGCAGCCGGTGATGTACCAGAAAATCAAAAAGCATCCTACGCCGCGTAAGCTTTACGCCGATCGTCTGGAAGCTGAACAGGTGGCCAGCCTGGAAGACGCGACGGAAATGGTCAATCTCTATCGCGACGCCCTGGATGCCGGTGAGTGCGTGGTGCCGGAATGGCGTCCGATGAGCCTGCACTCCTTCACCTGGTCGCCTTACCTGAACCACGAATGGGACGAAAGCTATCCGGCAACGCTGGATCTGCAACGCCTGCAGGCGCTGGCTAAACGCATCAGCACCGTGCCGGAAGCGATTGAAATGCAGTCGCGCGTCGCCAAAATTTACAACGACCGCGCCGCGATGGCGGCAGGCGAAAAACCTTTTGACTGGGGCGCTGCAGAAAACCTGGCTTACGCCACGCTGGTCGACGAAGGCATTCCGTGCCGTCTGTCCGGTGAGGATATGGGCCGTGGGACCTTCTTCCATCGTCATGCGGTCATCCATAACCAGGCTAACGGTTCTACCTATACCCCGTTGCAGCATATTCACAACGGGCAGGGCACCTTCCGCGTCTGGGATTCCGTTCTCTCTGAAGAAGCAGTGCTGGCATTTGAATATGGTTACGCCACGGCGGAACCACGCACGTTGACTATCTGGGAAGCCCAGTTCGGCGACTTCGCCAACGGCGCGCAGGTCGTTATCGACCAGTTCATCAGCTCTGGCGAGCAGAAATGGGGCCGCATGTGTGGTCTGGTCATGCTGCTGCCACACGGCTACGAAGGGCAGGGGCCTGAACACTCCTCCGCGCGCCTGGAACGCTATCTGCAACTCTGCGCCGAGCAGAATATGCAGGTTTGTGTGCCTTCCACACCGGCGCAGGTTTACCACATGCTGCGTCGTCAGGCGCTGCGCGGTATGCGCCGTCCGCTGGTAGTGATGTCGCCGAAATCGTTGCTGCGCCATCCGCTGGCGATCTCTTCACTGGAAGAGCTGGCTAACGGCAGCTTCCAGCCGGCGATTGGCGAGATCGACGACATCGATCCGAAAGGCGTCAAACGCGTGGTGCTCTGCTCCGGTAAAGTCTATTACGATCTGTTGGAAAAACGCCGTAAAAACGAGCAGACCGACGTGGCTATCGTCCGAATTGAACAGCTCTATCCGTTCCCGCACAAAGCGGTGCAGGAAAAACTCCAGCAGTACGCGCACGTGCACGATTTTGTCTGGTGTCAGGAAGAGCCGCTGAATCAGGGTGCCTGGTACTGTAGCCAGCATCATTTCCGTGAAGTAGTGCCGTTTGGTGCTTCATTACGTTACGCCGGTCGTCCCGCTTCGGCCTCACCGGCAGTTGGCTATATGTCCGTTCACCAGCAGCAGCAGCAAGATCTGGTTAATGACGCGCTGAACGTTAATTAATTAAAGGAAAAATAATGAGTAGCGTAGATATTCTCGTTCCCGACCTGCCTGAATCCGTCGCCGACGCCACCGTAGCGACCTGGCACAAAAAACCCGGCGACGCGGTCAGCCGTGATGAAGTGCTGGTAGAAATCGAAACCGACAAAGTGGTGCTGGAAGTGCCAGCTTCTGCCGACGGCATCCTGGAAGCGATTCTGGAAGAAGAAGGCGCCACGGTGACTTCCCGTCAGGCGCTGGGTCGCCTGAAAGAAGGCAACAGCGGCGGCAAAGAAAGCTCTGCCAAAACGGAAGAGAATGCGTCTACTCCGGCGCAGCGCCAGAGCGCTTCGCTGGAAGAAGAAAGTAACGACGCGCTCAGCCCGGCTATCCGTCGCCTGATTGCCGAACACGGTCTGGAGCCGTCGGCGATCAAAGGCACCGGCGTAGGTGGACGTCTGACGCGTGAAGACGTTGAGAAACATCTGGCGAAAGCGCCAGCCGCTAAAGCA
>DOOK01000150.1:6903-11884 GCA_003512805.1 Erwinia sp.
AGCCGCTAAAGCCGCCGAGCCGAAAGCTGCTGAAGCCGCGCCTGCCCTGGCTGGCCGCAGTGAAAAACGTGTGCCGATGACTCGCCTGCGTAAACGTATTGCCGAACGTCTGCTGGAAGCGAAAAACAGCACCGCCATGCTGACCACGTTTAACGAAGTCAACATGCAGCCGATCATGAACCTGCGCAAGCAGTACGGCGAAGCCTTCGAAAAACGTCACGGCGTCCGTCTGGGCTTTATGTCTTTCTACCTGAAAGCGGTCGTGGAAGCCCTGAAGCGCTTCCCGGAAGTGAACGCCTCTATTGACGGCGAAGATGTGGTTTACCACAACTACTTCGACGTCAGCATTGCGGTTTCTACTCCGCGTGGACTGGTTACGCCGGTACTGAAAGATATCGACGCGCTGGGCATGGCGGATATTGAGAAGAAAATCAAAGAGCTGGCGATCAAAGGCCGTGACGGTAAGCTGACCGTAGAAGAACTGACCGGGGGTAACTTCACCATTACCAACGGCGGCGTCTTTGGCTCCCTGATGTCCACGCCAATCATCAACCCACCGCAGAGCGCCATCCTGGGGATGCACGCCATCAAAGATCGCCCAATGGCGGTCAATGGTCAGGTGGTTATTCTGCCAATGATGTATCTGGCACTTTCTTACGATCATCGCCTGATCGATGGCAAAGAGTCCGTGAGCTTCCTGGTAGCAATTAAAGATCTGCTGGAAGATCCGTCTCGTCTGCTGCTGGACGTTTAATTTGTCGGGCGCGGTGAAAACCGCGCTCAACCCTATGTGTGGCCAAAGTACTGGCAAGCTGCCGTACCTGGCCAAGTCTTTTCCGAACTGGATGGATTAACAACATGAACTTACATGAATATCAGGCAAAACAGCTGTTCGGCCGGTATGGTTTACCGGCACCTGTCGGCTATGCCTGCACCACTCCACGCGAAGCAGAAGAAGCCGCTTCTAAAATTGGCGCTGGCCCGTGGGTCGTGAAATGTCAGGTTCATGCCGGAGGCCGTGGTAAAGCGGGCGGCGTGAAGGTAGTAAAAAGCAAAGAAGAGATTCGTGCGTTTGCCGAACACTGGCTGGGCAAGCGTCTGACGACTTACCAGACCGACGCTAACGGTCAGCCGGTTAACCAGATCCTGGTCGAAGCGGCGACCGATATCGATCAGGAACTCTACCTGGGTGCAGTCGTGGACCGTGGTACTCGTCGCGTCGTCTTCATGGCTTCTACCGAAGGCGGTGTGGAAATTGAAAAAGTGGCGGAAGAAACGCCCCACCTGATCCACAAAATGGCGCTGGACCCATTAACCGGGCCACAGCCTTACCAGGGCCGCGAGCTGGCGTTCAAACTGGGCCTGACCGGCAAGCAGGTTGGCCAGTTCACCAAAATCTTTATGGGTCTGGCAACGATGTTCCTGGAGCGCGATCTGGCGCTGGTCGAGATCAACCCGCTGGTGATCACTAAGCAGGGCGATCTGATCTGCCTGGATGGCAAGCTGGGTGCAGACGGCAATGCGCTGTTCCGCCAGCCTGAACTGCGTGAAATGCGTGACCCAAGTCAGGAAGATTCCCGTGAAGCACATGCTGCGCAGTGGGAACTCAACTACGTGGCGCTGGAAGGCAACATCGGCTGTATGGTTAACGGCGCAGGCCTGGCGATGGGCACCATGGACATCGTGAAGCTGAGCGGCGGCCAGCCGGCTAACTTCCTGGACGTAGGTGGCGGCGCAACCAAAGAGCGCGTGACCGAAGCCTTTAAAATCATCCTTTCTGATGACGCGGTGAAAGCCGTATTCGTCAACATCTTCGGCGGTATTGTACGCTGCGACCTGATTGCTGACGGCATCATTGGCGCGGTAGCAGAAGTGGGCGTTAACGTGCCGGTAGTGGTACGTCTGGAAGGAAACAATGCCGAGCTGGGCGCGCAGAAACTGGCGGACAGCGGCCTGAATATTATTGCAGCAACCAGCCTGAGCGACGCGGCGCAGCGCGTTGTTGCCGCAGCGGAGGGTAAATAATGTCCATTCTGATCGATAAAAACACCAAGGTAATCTGCCAGGGCTTCACCGGCGGCCAGGGGACTTTCCACTCCGAACAGGCGCTGGCTTACGGCACGCAGCTGGTTGGCGGCGTCACCCCGGGCAAAGGCGGTACCGAGCACCTGGGTCTGCCGGTGTTTAACACCGTGCGCGAAGCGGTAGAAGCTACCGGTGCAACCGCCTCCGTTATCTACGTTCCGGCACCTTTCTGCAAAGACGGTATTCTGGAAGCGATCGACGCGGGCATCAAACTGATCATCACCATCACCGAAGGCATCCCGACGCTGGATATGCTGACCGTTAAAGTGAAGCTGGATGAGGCGGGCGTGCGCATGATTGGCCCGAACTGTCCGGGCGTGATCACACCAGGCGAATGCAAAATCGGCATCATGCCGGGCCACATTCACCAGCCAGGCCGTATCGGCATCGTTTCCCGTTCCGGTACCCTGACTTATGAAGCCGTGAAGCAGACCACCGATATCGGCTACGGCCAGTCCACCTGTGTGGGCATCGGCGGCGACCCTATCCCGGGCTCTAACTTCATCGATATCCTGAAACTGTTCCAGGACGATCCACAGACTGAAGCGATCGTGATGATCGGCGAAATCGGTGGTAGCGCGGAAGAAGAAGCCGCCGCCTTTATCAAAGAGCACGTGACCAAGCCGGTAGTAGGCTATATCGCGGGTGTTACCGCGCCGAAAGGCAAGCGTATGGGCCATGCTGGCGCCATTATCGCAGGCGGTAAAGGCACGGCCGACGAGAAATTCGCGGCGCTGGAAGCAGCAGGCGTGAAAACCGTTCGCAGCCTGGCCGATATCGGCGAAGCGGTGAAAGCGGTTCTGCCACAGTAAGCCGGATCCGTCTCCTCATCAGGGCTGCCTCAGGGCAGCCTTTTTTATTGGCAGTAATATTGAAATACTGTTTAAATTTTCTTATTAATAGACTGATGTAAAGCAAAGCCTCCTGTAAAATAATATAAGATCATTAATTCCGTTGGCGAATATTACACAATTGTTTTCTGTATTGAATATTAATTAAATTAAGTTATCTCCTTTGTTAAAATAATCCATTTCATATTTACTTTATCGCAATTAATTAACCGCGATCAAAGAAACGCAAGTTATTTACTCTTTCGAGGCTGGCTAAAAATCAGCGTTGGGATTAAATTGCTCTGCGTCAAAAAATCAGCTTTACGCTTTTAATTATAAAAAGGGACTTTCTGTGCCGATCGCAAATCTTCAAGATCGTTATCCTGCAAAAACAGCAACGGCGCGGCCCCGCTGATTTTTTCTCATCAGAATATGCCTTTACCTACAGGGTCACGTCAGCCCACGATGAGCGATCCTGTTCTGCCCTACGCCGGCCGCCCGGCGCATGGATAAAACTGAGCACGGAGCAAGGAGTCAAAATGTTAGATGTTGTCGAACTGTCGCGTTTACAGTTTGCGCTAACGGCGATGTACCACTTTCTGTTTGTCCCTTTAACGCTGGGAATGGCGTTTTTGCTGGCCATAATGGAAACGGTTTATGTGCTGTCAGGCAAACAAATCTATAAAGATATGACGAAATTCTGGGGGAAACTTTTCGGGATTAATTTTGCGCTCGGCGTGGCTACCGGACTGACAATGGAATTCCAGTTTGGCACCAACTGGTCCTATTATTCCCATTATGTCGGCGATATCTTTGGTGCGCCGCTGGCCATTGAGGGACTGATGGCCTTTTTCCTTGAATCCACTTTTGTCGGTATGTTCTTTTTCGGCTGGGATCGGTTGAGCAAGGGGCAGCATCTGATGAGCACCTGGCTACTGGCGTTGGGGTCTAACCTGTCGGCGTTGTGGATCCTGGTTGCGAATGGCTGGATGCAAAATCCTGTCGGGTCAGAATTTAATTTCGAAACCATGCGAATGGAGATGGTCAGCTTTTCCGACCTTATCTTCAACCCGGTAGCGCAGGTTAAATTTGTGCATACCGTTGCGGCAGGCTACACCTGTGGCGCCATGTTCATTATGGGCATCAGCGCTTTCTATCTCCTGCGTGGTCGCGATATCGCCTTTGCTAAACGCTCTTTCGCCATCGCCGCCAGTTTTGGGATGGCGGCCGTGCTGGCCGTCATTCTGCTGGGCGATGAATCTGGCTATGTGGTTGGTGACGTCCAGAAAACCAAGCTTGCGGCCATTGAAGCGGAGTGGGAAACCCAGCCCGCACCCGCTGCCTTTACGCTGTTTGGCCTGCCCGATCAGCAGGCCCAGCAGAACCGGTTCGCTATTCAGATCCCCTGGGCGCTGGGCCTTATCGCCACCCGCTCCGTGGATCAGCCCGTTACCGGCATTAAAGATCTGCTGGTGCAGCATGAACTTCGTATCCGCAACGGGATGCGGGCTTATCAGTTACTGGAACAGCTCCGGGAAGGTAACCGCGATCCGCTGGTGCGTGCCGCTTTTAATGACGCGAAGCAGGATTTGGGGTACGGGCTGCTGCTGAAACGCTATACGCCAAAAGTCGCCGACGCCAGCGAAGCGCAGATCCGCCAGGCTACGCAGGATTCGGTCCCTCGTGTTGCACCGCTTTATTTTGCTTTCCGCATTATGGTCGCGTGCGGCGTATTGATGCTGCTGATTATCCTTTGCTGCTTCTGGAGCGTTATCCGTAACCGTATCGGCCAGAACCCTTTCCTGCTGAAATGCGCACTGTACGGCATCCCGCTGCCATGGGTGGCGATAGAAGCGGGCTGGTTTGTGGCTGAATATGGGCGACAGCCGTGGGCTATTGGGGAAGTACTGCCAACGGCGGTAGCCACTTCGTCGCTGACGCCTGGCCAAATCCTCTTTTCTTTGCTGCTTATCTGCGGGCTTTACACCCTGTTCCTGGCGGCTGAAATGTACCTGATGGTTAAGTTCGGCAGACGTGGGCCGAGCAGTCTGAAAACAGGAGATCGG
>DOOK01000149.1:0-7377 GCA_003512805.1 Erwinia sp.
CCATTTAAAAATAATCCTTTGCTCCGGCAAAGGATTTTTTTTGTCCGCAATATGGCAATGCCATCCTCTCTGGCTTCCCTTTCCTGAGCAATAAACTCTCTCTTAGCGTATTAAAAACAACCTTTTAGGGCTCTAAAATCTTCACACCAGGTCAGGAAATGGCCACCAACTGACCATTTTGTCCTGATGGCATTAAGGCTACTGCGTGTTAACCGGGAACTTAAGCAGCTGCCTGATATGGGATTGCTGATCGCTGTTTTGCAGCCAGACAGCATAAAGCGGGCGAACGGCTACGGGCGTATCTGGAATAACAGTTAAATCAGGATATTCGCTATGCCAGATATCCGGCAAGAAAGCACATGCGCCGGTAGTATGGAGCAGTTGGCGCGTCAGATGCGCTGAGGTCGTCGTCAGCACAGGGACATCGTCTGCACCTGCCAGATAGCTCTCATGCTGATGAAAATCGGCACCCCATTCCAGCTTGATATAATCGTATTTCTCCCGCTTCTCCGACTGTCGCGAGCGGTAAAGCGTCAGTGAAATATGTCCGATCTGCTGGCTGGTCAACTCATCCATTTTAGGCGCTTCAGTCGTGATCAGCAGATCCAACTGGCGTTCATGCAGCTGTTTAACTAACAGATGGCGCTGTGCCACTCTGGCTTCAAGATGCAGGTCTTCCCGATTTTCATACAGCGTTTGTAGCCAGGGCGTCAGATAGGCCTCCCAAAGAGAAGCGCTGGCACCGATAGCAAGCTCGTGATGCTGCTGGGTATGCGCTACCTCTTTTTTAGCCATCATCCAGGTGCTCATCAGGCTTTCTGCATAAGGAAGCAACCTTTCACCTGCTGATGTCAGCCGGATATTGTTGCGGTGACGGGTAAAAAGATTAACGCCCAGCTGATTTTCCAACTGCCTGATGCGAAAACTGACGGCAGATTGCGTGAGATAGAGCGCTTCAGCGGCACGTCCAAAGTGGCGGGTTCTGCTCACTTCAAGAAAGGTCTTTAGTAATTCCGTATCCACATCCGTCTCCTGAAAATCATTTGTCGTCATGATTTAAATGTTTTGTTTTACACTCTGTCAAGCGTATCTAATACTCCGCGCCATAAATAGCACGGCCATAAAAGAGTTAGGAGCGTGTAAAATGGCGGAAAGCTTCGCAACAACGAATCGTTTTTTCGATAACAAACATTACCCACGCGGTTTCTCGCGTCACGGTGATTTCACCATCAAAGAAGCTCAACTTCTTGAGCGTTATGGCTACGCTTTTAACGAGCTGGATTTGGCAAAGCGTGAACCCATAACGGAAGAAGAACGTCTGTTTATTGAGGTGTGCCGTGGTGTACGTGAACCTCAGTCCGAAGCAGAGCGGGTCTGGTCAAAGTATATGACGCGTATCAAACGTCCAAAGCGTTTTCACACTCTTTCTGGCGGTAAGCCGCAGATGGAAGGTGTGGAAGACTATTCGGACAGCGACGATTAATAATAAAGGGGCTTCGGCCCCTTTATTGTCAGTGATAAATGCTTTTTTGCAAAATAAAATCCTATTCCAGACTGTTAAGCAGATGAACCAGCAATCTGTCCATTGCCCGATAGCTTAGTGCTTCAAGCAAATGTTCCCGTTTGATAGCCTCTTCCTCCGCTAAATCAGCAATGGTTCGGGCAACTTTCAAAATGCGCTGCCAGGCGCGGACGGAAAGCCCTAATTGGTTTAGTACCTCTTCCAGCCAGCTCGTATCCTCTCTACTTATTTCACAATATCGCCGAATATCGGCCGGCGTTAGCTTCCCATTGATCGTCTTTGCGCGTGCCAGTTGAATATTTCTGGCGGCCAATACCCGCTGACGCACGGTTGCGCTGGATTCGCCGACGGTGGCCTGGCTAAGCGTTCCGGGTGGCAGTAATGGGACCTCCAGCGAGAGGTCAAAACGGTCGAGAAAGGGACCGGAGAGACGACTGAGGTAGCGCAGCGTCTGCTGAGGAGTACTTCGGTTGTGTTTTACACCGTGCTGACCGGTGGGGCTGGGATTCATCGCGGCTACCAGCTGAAAGCGCGCCGGATAGGTGATTTTTGCTTTAGCGCGGGACAGCGAAATGCTTCCGGATTCGACAGGTTCCCGCAGCGCGTCCAGTGTCTTGCGTTCAAATTCCGGCAGCTCATCAAGAAACAGCACGCCGTTGTGCGCCAGAGAGATCTCACCAGGCTTAGGTAAAGCACCACCTCCAACCAGTGCATAGCGTGAAGAAGTATGATGAGGCGCCCGGAAAGGCCGCTGATGCCAGCCATGGTTGACCTGTAATAAACCGGCTACGCTGGCGACGGCAGCGCTTTCCAGTGCCTCCCGATCGCTCAGAGGCGGGAGCAAACCCGCGAGGCGTGTAGCCAGCATCGTCTTGCCGGTGCCGGGCGGGCCAATCAGCAACAGGTTATGACCTCCGGCCGCGGTGATCTCCAGCGCTCTTTTGGCCTGCTGCTGGCCGATGACTTCACTTAAATCCTCGCAAGGCATGACTGCTGCAGAAGGCGCATAGCAGGCCTGACGAAGATCGGCCTGGCCATTCAGATAAGCGCACACCTCAAGCAGGGTACCCGCAAGGCGGCTATGCGCATGTTTTACAAGGCCTGCTTCATAACTGTTGTCCGCGGAAAGGATTAATATCCGCTTTGCCTCTGCCGCCGCCATGGCCGCAGGAATGGCAGCCTGTACGCCCCGTAGAGCGCCCGTCAATGCTAATTCTCCCAGTAACTCGTACTGCCCCAGTTTTTCTCCGCTAATTTGCTCTGAGGCAGCCAGAATCGCTATGGCGATAGGAAGATCGTATCTGCCACCTTCTTTTGGGAGATCGGCAGGGGCCAGATTAACGGTAATGCGCCGTGCGGGGAAAGTGAAACCACAGTTTATCAGCGCGCTCCTGACGCGTTCGCGTGCTTCTTTAACCGTGGTTTCCGGCAGGCCAACCAGCGTCAGCGCGGGCAGGCCATTACTTAGGTGCACTTCAACGGTCACCAGAGGCGCTTCCACACCGATGGCCGCACGCGTATAGGTAACAGATAGCGACATACAGACTCCTTATAAAGCTATTCTGTCCCCTCTGCTCGTGAGTGGCGAGGAGCAGCTTTTCGCTTATCGAAGCGGCTCGCAAAATTTCCCTGAAACCGTTCAGGCGAGAGTTAGCACTGTCGGGCGAAAACCGGGAAAAGCCATTGCGTCTGGTACGTAATGAATATTTTTCAGGATTTGACTTATCCCTTGATTAGCCATTGTTTTTTTATTAATCGTGCTCGCGGTCATAAAATAAATTGATGAAAAAAGTTGAATGTACCGCGCTAACTGTGATAACTCTGTAGGCATTACTTCGAACAAGTGAATTTATCGAATCTAAATGAAAGCCCTTCTACGAGTTCTAAGCCTTGTCATTATCAACGTCGTCGTGATTATTATCACGCCGTGCGGGGCTACGCTCGGAGGAAGAAAGGCTTAAAAATCAAGCCTGATTTCAGAAGAACCCCCGCACCGAAAGGTCCGGGGGTTTTTTTTTGGCAGAGCTTACAGGTTATCAACGACAGAGGAACAGAAGATGAACAGTAGAATAAAATGCTGTTGTTCCCAGCGAGAGGCGGGGAAATAACTATGAATGGTGCTCAGTGGGTGGTTCAGGCGTTGCGTGGGCAGGGAGTCGAAACCGTTTTCGGCTATCCGGGTGGTGCGATTATGCCCGTTTATGATGCGCTTTATGATGGCGGCGTCGAACACCTACTGTGCCGCCATGAGCAGGGTGCTGCCATGGCCGCCATCGGTTATGCCCGTGCTACCGGAAAAGTTGGCGTGTGTATCGCTACGTCCGGCCCCGGTGCCACCAACCTGATTACCGGACTTGCTGATGCGATGATGGATTCCGTGCCGGTTGTGGCTATTACCGGACAGGTTGCAGGTGGCCTGATTGGCACCGATGCTTTTCAGGAAATTGATGTGCTTGGCCTGTCGTTGTCCTGTACCAAACACAGCTTCCTGGTCGGCTCGCTGGAGGAGCTGCCGGAAGTGATGGCGGAAGCTTTTGCTATCGCTCGCTCCGGTCGTCCCGGCCCTGTGCTGATCGATATTCCTAAAGATATCCAGTTAGCCAGCGGCGAGCTGACGGCCCATTTGGTGGCGGTTGAAGACGAGGCGGAGCATCCATATCATGCGCTTTCGCAGGCGCGGGCAATGCTGGCCCGGTCTGAAAAACCCGTCCTGTATGTGGGCGGAGGCGTCGGGATGGCAGGCGCTGTAGAAGCCCTGCGGGCCTTCGCTCGCGAAACCGGTATTCCTACAGTTGCCACGCTGAAAGGTCTGGGTGCGCCGGATCCTCAGGATACCTGTTACCTGGGGATGCTGGGCATGCACGGCACCAAAGCCGCTAATTTTGCCGTTCAGCAATGCGACCTGCTGATTGCCGTCGGTGCCCGCTTTGACGATCGGGTAACCGGCAAACTGGATACTTTTGCCCCTGAAGCCAGCGTTATCCATATGGACATCGATCCTGCCGAGCTGAACAAACTGCGCCAGGCCCATGTGGGATTGCGGGGTGACCTGAATAAGCTGTTACCGGAGCTGGAGCAGCCGATGGAAATCGACGCATGGCGCGAACACGTACAGGCAATGAAAGCCGATCACAGCTGGCGTTACGATCATCCTGGCCAGGCAATCTACGCACCGCTGTTTCTGAAGCAGCTCTCTGATCGCAAACCGGCAAGCGCCGTAGTGACGACCGATGTTGGCCAGCATCAGATGTGGACCGCGCAGCATATGAGTTTTAACCAGCCGGAAGATTTTATTACTTCCAGCGGTCTCGGCACCATGGGCTTCGGTCTGCCAGCGGCTGTTGGTGCACAGGTCGCGCGTCCTGAAGATACGGTGATCTGTGTATCGGGCGACGGCTCTTTTATGATGAATGTGCAGGAGCTGGGCACCATCAAGCGCAAGCAGCTGCCGGTAAAAATCGTGCTGCTTGATAACCAACGTCTGGGCATGGTTCGCCAGTGGCAGCAGCTGTTTTTTTCAGAACGCTACAGCGAAACCAATCTCTCTGACAACCCCGATTTCCTCATGCTGGCTCGGGCTTTCGATATTCCCGGGCAGCGTATCACCCGAAAAGACCAGGTTGCCGCCGCATTGGACGCTTTGCTGAACAGCGCAGGGCCTTACATGCTGCATGTCGCCATTGACGAGCTTGAAAACGTCTGGCCGCTGGTGCCGCCGGGTGCCAGTAACGAAAATATGATGGAGAAAACCTCATGATGCAGCATCAGTTATCTATAGAAGCGCGTTTTCGTCCTGAAATCCTGGAACGCATTCTGCGCGTTGTTCGCCATCGTGGCTTCCAGGTTTGCTCGATGAATATGTCTTCCGGCGAAAACAGCGACAGCATAAATATTGCCATGACCGTTGCCAGCCAGCGTTCGGTCGATTTACTGTCAACTCAGTTAAGCAAGTTGATGGATGTTGCCACCGTTCGCATCCAACACCAGACAACACAACAAATCCGTGCCTGAGCGCGAAAGGAAAGAAGAATGACGAAGAAAGCTGACTTTATCTGGTTCAATGGCGAGATGGTGAAGTGGGAAGAGGCGAAAGTTAGCGTCATGTCCCACGCGCTGCACTACGGCACCTCTGTTTTTGAAGGCGTCCGTTGCTATGACTCGCACAAAGGCCCGGTAGTCTTCCGCCATCGTGAACATATGCAGCGTCTGCACGATTCTGCAAAGATCTATCGCTTTCCGGTTAGTCAGAGCGTTGATGAACTGATGGAAGCCTGCCGTGAGGTGCTGCGCGTCAACAAGCTGACCAGCGCTTATATTCGCCCGCTGGTTTTTGTTGGCGACGTGGGCCTGGGCGTGAACCCGCCGGATGGCTACAGCACCGATGTCATCATTGCCGCTTTCCCGTGGGGCGCTTACCTGGGTCCGGAAGCGCTGGAACAAGGGATCGATGCGATGGTTTCCTCCTGGAATCGCGTGGCGCCTAATACGCTGCCGACCGCCGCGAAAGCGGGCGGAAACTATCTTTCCTCTCTGCTGGTGGGCAGCGAAGCACGTCGTCACGGTTATCAGGAAGGCATCGCGCTGGACACCCAGGGTTATATCTCTGAAGGCGCGGGTGAAAACCTGTTCGAAGTAAAAGATGGCATTCTGTTTACGCCGCCTTTCACCTCCTCTGCGCTGCCGGGCATCACGCGCGACGCCATTATCAGGCTGGCAAAAGAGAGGGGCATTGAAGTGCGCGAGCAGGTGCTTTCCCGCGAATCCCTCTATCTGGCTGACGAAATCTTTATGTCGGGTACGGCGGCAGAAATTACGCCGGTACGCAGCGTGGATGGCATTCAGGTTGGCGAAGGCAAGCGTGGTCCGGTTACTACCCGCATCCAGTCTGCCTTCTTTGGCCTGTTTACCGGCGAAACCGAAGACAAGTGGGGCTGGCTGGATCCGGTATATCCGCAGCAATGACATTTTACGGGCGTCGTTTGACGCCCGTGTATTATCTGATTCTGGAGTGTAAGCATGCCTAAGTACCGTTCCGCCACCACCACTCATGGCCGTAATATGGCCGGTGCCCGCGCGCTGTGGCGCGCCACGGGTATGACCGACGACGATTTTGGCAAGCCCATCATTGCCGTGGTCAACTCCTTTACGCAGTTCGTACCGGGCCACGTACATTTACGTGACCTGGGCAAACTGGTTGCTGAGCAGATTGAAGCTTCCGGTGGCGTCGCCAAAGAATTCAACACCATCGCCGTCGATGATGGCATCGCGATGGGGCACGGCGGGATGCTTTACTCCCTGCCTTCGCGCGAACTGATCGCCGACTCGGTTGAATACATGGTCAACGCCCACTGTGCGGACGCCATGGTTTGTATCTCTAACTGCGACAAAATCACGCCGGGAATGCTGATGGCTTCCCTGAGGCTGAATATCCCGGTGATCTTTGTTTCCGGCGGGCCGATGGAAGCCGGAAAGACCAAGCTCTCCGATAAGATCATCAAGCTGGACCTGGTCGATGCGATGATCCAGGGGGCCAACCCGAACGTCAGCGATGAAGACAGCGACAAGATTGAACGCTCGGCCTGTCCGACCTGTGGTTCCTGCTCCGGTATGTTCACCGCTAACTCTATGAACTGCCTGACGGAAGCGCTGGGCCTGTCGCAGCCGGGCAACGGCTCGCTGCTGGCGACCCATGCCGATCGTAAGGAACTGTTCCTGAAAGCAGGCGAGCGCATTGTTGGCCTGGCGAAACGCTACTACGAGCAGGACGACGAAAGCGTACTGCCGCGTAATATCGCCAGCAAAGCTGCCTTTGAAAACGCGATGACGCTGGATATCGCGATGGGCGGCTCGACCAA
>DOOK01000149.1:7540-8206 GCA_003512805.1 Erwinia sp.
CGCGATGGGCGGCTCGACCAATACCGTTTTGCACCTGCTGGCTGCCGCTCAGGAAGGCGAAATCGATTTTAATATCTCTGATATTGACCGCCTTTCCCGCAAGGTGCCGCACCTCTGTAAAGTCGCGCCAAGTACCCCGAAATACCATATGGAAGATGTGCATCGTGCGGGTGGCGTCATCGGTATTTTGGGCGAGCTGGACCGCGCTGGACTGATGGATAACAGCGTGCGTAACGTGCTTGGCCTGAGCCTGCAGGAAACGCTGCAACAGTACGACATCATGCTGACCAAAGACGAGGCGGTGAAGCAAATGTTCCGCGCCGGCCCGGCCGGTATCCGTACTACCCAGGCTTTCTCGCAGGATACCCGGTGGGAGACGCTGGATGACGATCGTCAGGAAGGGTGTATTCGTTCCCGTGAACACGCTTTCAGCCAGGACGGCGGCCTTGCCGTACTGTATGGCAACCTGGCAGAAGATGGCTGTATCGTGAAAACCGCGGGCGTAGAAAAAGAAAGCCACACCTTCCGCGGCCCGGCTAAAGTCTACGAAAGCCAGGACGATGCGGTGTCGGCTATTCTCGGCGGCAAAGTTGTGGCGGGTGACGTAGTGGTGATTCGCTATGAAGGGCCAAAAGGCGGGCCGGGAATGCAGGAGATGCTCTATCC
>DOOK01000152.1:0-8227 GCA_003512805.1 Erwinia sp.
TCTGCGTGCCGACCAGGATGCGGGCGCCGCCGCGATGGACGTCGGCCAGATGCTGTTCAAGCGCGCCTTTGCGGCTGGTGGTGTCGCGGTCGATGCGGGACAGGGGCACGCCGGGAAACAGCTCGCTCAGGTTTTGTTCCAGCTGTTCGGTGCCCAGGCCGACCGGCACCAGATGCGTCGAGCCGCACTGCGGGCACTGGTTCGGCACAGGACGTTGGCTGTCGCAGTGGTGGCAGCGCAGCTGGCGGTGGTGCTGGTGCAGCGTATAGTAGCGGTCACAGCGCTGGCATTCGGCTATCCAGCCGCATTCGTGGCAAAGCATCGCCGGAGAAAAGCCGCGTCGGTTTAAAAAGAGCAGCACCTGATTGTCTGCCTGCAGGTGCTGACCTATCTTTTTGATCAGCATTGGCGACAGACCCCCCTGAAGCTTCACGCCTTTCAGGTCGATCAGCTGCTGCGTGGCCTGACGCGCGTTACCCGCTCGTTTACTGAGGTTCAGCTGGCGATACTTGCCCATTTGTACGTTGTGCAGTGTTTCCAGCGCTGGCGTGGCGGTGCCCATAACAATCGGGATATTTTCCTGACGGGCGCGGAAAACGGCCAGATCGCGCGCCTGATAGCGCCAGCCCTCCTGCTGCTTGTAGGAGCTGTCGTGCTCTTCATCAATAATAATCACGCCCAGGTGGGCAAAAGGCGTGAACAGTGCCGAACGGGTCCCGATAACAATAGCCGTTTCACCCTGGCGCGCGCGCAGCCAGACCGCCAGCCGTTCGCTGTCGTTAAGCGCGGAATGCAGTACATCTACCGGCGCGTTAAAGCGCTCGCGGAAGCGGGCAATAGTTTGCGGCGTCAGGCCGATTTCCGGTACCAGCACCAGCGCCTGTTTGCCGTTAGCCAGCACATTTTCCAGCACGCTCAGATACACTTCGGTCTTGCCGGACCCGGTAATGCCAGCCAGTAGCCAGGCGGCGAAACGGTCGTCTTCTGCCCGCATGGCGCCTACGGCCGTTGCCTGTTCGGTATTCAACCGCAGCCGTTCGCCCTTGACGGCGTAATGCGTCCGCCAGTCCTGCGGCGCGCGCTGCTGCGTCTGAAGATCGCATAATCCTTTGGCCCGTAACGCCTGAAGCGTGGCATCGGTGATGTCGTGCTGGCCAATTTCATGGCGATAGAGATTACGCTGGCGCAGCGCCGCCAGTGCCTGCTGCTGTTTTGGCGCGCGCTTCAGGCTTTCCGGCGCGGTTTCCCGACCGGTTTCCGTGATAAACCATTGCCAGAGCGGCGCTGCCTGTGCGGGTTTCCCCTGGCGCAGCAAAACGGGCATAGCGTGGAACAGCACTTCACCCAGCGGATAGTGATAGTAGTCGGCTGCCCACAGCAGAATGCGCCACAGCGAAGCGGGATAGAGCGACTCGTCGTCCAACACCTCATCAACAGGCTTTAACTGGTCGAGGGGAAAGTCGCTGGTTTCAGCAAGCCCTACCACTACGCCAACCGCTTTGCGTTTGCCAAACGGCACGCTGACGCGCGCGCCGGGTACTACCGCCGGCAAATGTGCAGGCAGCAGATAGTCAAAATTGCGGGCAAGCGGAACGGGCAGAGCGACCTGAACGACGGGCATGAATTTATCCGGATGAAATTATGAGCGGGATAGTGTACACTGTGTCTTCCTGAATGTGCGGATTCGATTGCAGCGAGCGGTTATTTTCTGTATAGTTCGCCGCCGTTGATACGGCATTTTGGTATCAAATCACCTGAATTATTAATCTTCGTGTGGTGCCGGTGCAGGGTATTCCTGGCACGGGAGAGCGACACGGCCTTAACTGAGGTTTTCCCATGAAAAAAGGTATTCACCCAAATTACGCTGAAGTTACTGCTAAATGTTCTTGCGGTAACGAAATCAAAACCCGCTCAACCGTGGGTCACGACCTGAACCTGGACGTGTGCGGCAAATGCCACCCGTTCTACACCGGCAAGCAGCGTGATGTTGCCAGCGGTGGTCGTGTTGACCGCTTCAACAAGCGTTTCAGCATCCCAGGCAGCAAATAAGTCGCCTGCACGAAGCGGATACCGTTTCGGATGCAACAAAAAACCCAGCCTCGGCTGGGTTTTTTTATGTCTGCGCTTAATATTCCCAGGTATCGGGATCGACACCCATTTCGCGCATGATCGCTTTGGCTGCTTCCGGGATTTCGTCGCTGCGCTCTTTGCGTAGATCGACATCATCCGGCAAAGGCTGGCCGGTAAAAGCATGCAGAAACGCTTCACACAACAGCTCGCTGTTGGTGGCATGACGCAGGTTGTTAACCTGACGACGGGTACGCTCGTCGGTCAGAATCTTCAACACTTTTAACGGAATGGATACCGTAATTTTTTTTACCTGCTCGCTCTTTTTACCGTGCTCAGCGTAAGGGCTGATATATTCGCCATTCCATTCAGCCATGGGTTACCTTAGTCATCATTAATATTTACTGTGCCGAAATTCAGCTAATTATGCCCGAAGTTGGGCTATGCCACACTGCTTTGCGCCCCTTTTGGTGGGGAGCAAAAAGGTAATATTACCGGTTATTGACAGATTGCTCAATCTATACGCAAAGACATTTAGAAGTCCAGATGTATTGACGTCTATCTGTTCCCTGTTATGCTGGTGGCTCTTCTTTCTTTCTCCTGCAGGAATTTATGCACCATGACGCGTAAACAGGCAACCATCGCGGTACGCAGCGGCTTGAATGATGACGAACAGTATGGCTGCGTTGTCCCGCCAATCCACCTTTCCAGCACCTATAACTTTACCGATTTCAACGAGCCTCGGGCACATGACTATTCGCGTCGCGGTAATCCTACCCGTGACGTGGTACAGCGCGCGTTGGCCGAGCTGGAAGGCGGCGCAGGCGCGGTCATGACCAATACCGGCATGTCGGCGATCCATCTGGTTTGCACCGTCTTCCTGAAGCCGGGCGATCTACTGGTGGCCCCGCACGACTGCTATGGCGGCAGCTATCGTCTGTTTGATAGCCTGAGCAAGCGCGGTGCATATCGCGTGAAGTTTGTCGATCAGGGTGATGAGAAAGCGCTGCACGCCGCGCTGGCAGAAAAACCGAAGCTGGTGCTGGTGGAAAGCCCGAGCAATCCGCTGCTGCGCGTGGTGGACATTGAGGCTATCTGCAAAGCGGCGGCGGAAGCGGGCGCGGTTAGCGTGGTCGATAACACCTTCCTCAGTCCCGCGTTGCAAAACCCGCTGGCGTTGGGCGCCGATCTGGTGATCCATTCCTGCACGAAATACCTCAACGGCCACTCTGACGTGGTGGCAGGCGCGGTGATTGCTAAAGATCCCGAGCAGGTGAAAGAGCTGGCCTGGTGGGCCAATAATATCGGCGTGACCGGTGCGGCTTTCGACAGCTATTTACTGCTGCGCGGTCTGCGTACCCTGGCGCCGCGGATGGCCGCTGCCCAACGCAACGCGCAGGCCATCGTAGATTATCTGAAACAACAGCCGCTGGTAAAAAAGCTGTATCATCCTTCACTACCGGAAAACGCGGGCCATCAGGTTGCGGCTCGCCAGCAAAAAGGCTTCGGCGCGATGCTCAGCTTTGAACTGGACGGCGACGAGCAGACGCTGCGTCGTTTTCTGAAGGCGCTGGAACTGTTCACGCTGGCTGAGTCGCTGGGCGGGGTAGAAAGCCTCATCTCTCATACCGCCACCATGACCCATGCGGGCATGTCAGCCGAGGCGCGAGCGGCAGCCGGCATTTCAGATACGCTGCTACGCATTTCCGTAGGGATTGAAGATCACGAAGATTTAATTGCCGATCTGGATAATGCATTTCGGATAGCGGCTAAGAGGTAAGCATGAGTCATTCAGCAGTGGCAGCAGGCGCGCGTCAGCTGCATAAATTTGGGGGCAGCAGCCTTGCCGATGCCAAATGCTATCTGCGGGTAGCGGGGATCATGGCTGAATACAGCCGTCCAGGCGACGTGATGGTGGTTTCCGCGGCGGGCAGCACCACTAACCAGCTAATCAGCTGGCTGAAGCTGAGCCAGAGCGATCGCCTGTCGGCGCATCAGGTGCAGCAGGCGCTGCGACGCTACCAGAGCGAGTTAATCAGCAGCCTGCTGCCGGCACAAATAGCGGACGGGCTGATCGGTGAATTTATCCGCGATCTGGAAAAGCTGGCCGCTCTGCTGGATGGCAACATAACCGAAGCCGCCTATGCGGAAGTCGTGGGGCACGGCGAGATCTGGTCGGCACGGCTGATGGCGGCCGTATTAGAGCAGCAGGATATGGCGGCGAGCTGGCTGGACGCGCGAGAATTTCTGCGTGCCGAACGGGCCGCTCAGCCCCAGGTTGATGAAGGGAAATCCTGGCCGCTGCTGCAGCAGCTGATTGCTCAGCATCCCGGCGAGCGCCTGGTGGTGACCGGCTTTATCAGCCGCAACGATGCGGGAGAAACCGTGCTGCTGGGCCGTAACGGCAGTGACTATTCGGCTACGCAAATCGGCGCGCTGGCTGGCGTGTCGCGCGTCACTATCTGGAGCGACGTAGCGGGCGTCTATAGTGCGGATCCGCGCAAGGTGAAGGACGCCTGTCTGCTGCCGCTGCTGCGGCTGGATGAGGCCAGCGAGCTGGCGCGTCTCGCCGCGCCGGTGCTGCATACCCGTACGCTGCAGCCTGTTTCCGGGAGCGATATCGATCTGCAACTGCGCTGTAGTTACCAGCCGGAGCAGGGCTCAACGCGTATTGAGCGCGTGCTGGCTTCCGGTACGGGCGCCCGGATCGTCACCAGCCACGACGATGTTTGTCTGATTGAGTTCCAGGTTCCGCCGCAGCATGATTTCGCTACGGCACAGAAAGAAATTGAGCGTCTGCTTCAGCGCGCGCAGCTGCGTCCTCTGGCTACGGGCATCCATCCGGATCGCCATCTTTTACAGCTTTGCTATACCTCGGAAGTGGTTAACAGCGCGCTGACGCTGCTGCAGGATGCCGGTATCCCCGGCCGCTTACAGCTGCGGGAAAGCATGGCGCTGGTGGCGCTGGTGGGCGCGGGCGTCTGCCGCAATCCGCTGCACAGCCACCGTTTCTGGCAGCAGCTGAAAGACCAGCCGGTCGAATTTATCTGGCAGTCGGAAGAGGGGATCAGCCTGGTTGCCGTACTGCGTGTAGGGCCAACCGAGCATTTGATTCGGGGTCTGCACCAGTCGCTGTTCCGGGCAGAAAAGCAGGTCGGTCTGATGCTGTTTGGCAAAGGCAATATTGGCTCCCGCTGGCTGGAACTCTTCGCGCGCGAACAGGAAACTTTATCGGCGCGCACGGGCTTTGAATACGTTTTAGCGGGTGTGGTCGACAGTCGACGCAGCCTGCTAAGTTATGAAGGTCTGGATGCCAGCCGCGCGCTGGCCTTCTTTGATGACGAAGCGGTGACGCGGGATGAAGAGTCGCTGTTTCTGTGGATGCGGGCGCACCCGTTCGACGACCTTGTGGTGCTGGACGTCACCGCCAGCGAACAACTTGCCGAACAATATCTGGATTTCGCCAGCCACGGTTTCCATGTGATTGGCGCCAATAAAGTAGCAGGCGCGTCGAGCAGCGATCGCTATCGCCAAATCCGTGATGCCTTCGCCAAAACCGGTCGGCACTGGCTGTATAACGCTACCGTCGGTGCCGGATTGCCGGTTAACTACACCGTGCGCGATCTGCGTGAAAGCGGCGACAGTATCATTGCCATCAGCGGCATCTTTTCCGGCACGCTTTCCTGGCTCTTTTTACAGTATGACGGCACCGTGCCGTTTACCGAGCTGGTGGATCAGGCATGGCAGCAGGGACTGACCGAGCCCGATCCCCGGGTCGATCTTTCCGGGCAGGACGTGATGCGTAAGCTGGTCATTCTGGCTCGTGAGGCAGGTTACGATATCGAACCGGATCAGGTGCGCGTGGAGTCGCTGGTGCCGAAAAGCTGTGAAAGCGAGTCGGTCGATCACTTCTTTGAGAACGGCGAGGTGCTGAACGAGCAGATGCAGCAGCGCTTCGAAGCTGCGCAAGAGATGGGGTTGGTACTGCGTTACGTGGCTCGCTTTGATGCTAACGGCAAGGCTCGTGTCGGCGTTGAGGCCGTCCGTGAAGACCATCCGCTGGCGGCGCTGCTGCCCTGCGATAACGTCTTCGCCATCGAAAGCCGCTGGTACCGCGACAACCCGCTGGTGATACGTGGGCCAGGCGCGGGACGTGACGTAACGGCAGGCGCTATCCAGTCCGATATCAACCGGCTGGCCCAGCTATTGTAGTTTCTCTCCGGGCCGCGCTCACGCGGCCCTTTGATTTTCTTCACTTCTTTTTTCTGTATGAATTTTATTCACATTCGTTGAGAATTTGTCACGCTGCGGCATCATTTATCTGTTGACGGAAAACCGCGAATCGGTCACTTTGAATGTCTGGACGTCTAAACGTATAGACATTCAATAGGGCCGTTTCATTCTGCGATCGATGAGGTAAGCCATGAGTTTTTTTCACGCCAGTCAGCGCGAAGCACTAAACCAGAGTCTGGCCGAACTGCACGGACAAATTAACGTCTCGTTTGAGTTCTTTCCGCCGCGCACCAGCGAAATGGAACAGACCTTGTGGCACTCAATCGATCGCCTTAGCAGCCTGAAACCAAAATTCGTCTCGGTTACCTACGGCGCGAATTCAGGCGAGCGCAACCGCACGCACACTATTATTAAAGGCATTAAGGATCGCACCGGGCTGGAAGCCGCGCCGCATTTAACCTGCATCGACGCCAGCCGCAGCGAGCTGCGCGCTATTGCACAGGATTACCGGGACAATGGGATCCGGCATATCGTGGCGCTGCGCGGTGATTTGCCCCCGGGCGGCGGCAAACCGGAGATGTACGGCGCGGATCTGGTGGCGCTGCTAAAGGAAGTGGGTGACTTTGATATCTCTGTTGCCGCCTATCCGGAAGTGCATCCTGAAGCCAAAAGCGCGCAGTCAGATTTGATTAACCTGAAGCGCAAAATCGACGCGGGCGCAAACCGGGCCATCACCCAGTTCTTTTTCGATGTGGAAAGCTATTTACGCTTTCGCGATCGCTGCGTTATCGCCGGAATCGATGTGGAAATCGTGCCGGGTATTCTGCCGGTTTCCAATTTTAAGCAGCTGCAGCGTTTTGCCACGCTGACCAACGTGCGCGTGCCGGGATGGATGACCAGCATGTTTGCCGGACTGGACGACGACCCGGAAACCCGCAAAATGGTAGGGGCTAACATAGCGATGGATATGGTGAAAATCCTCAGCCGTGAAGGCGTGAAAGACTTCCATTTCTATACGCTGAATCGGGCGGAAATGAGTTACGCCATTTGCCATACGCTGGGCGTCCGTCCTGCCGTGGCCGTGCCGGCCTGAGGAGTGAAAGCCCGATGCCGACTCGTTTACGCGGGGCGGCATTTTTTTTATGATAAATGTTTCTCAGGGAAGGCAACATCAGGAACTCATGCACAACATTATCAGGGAAATAAAACGGCTTGGGGTAAAAGGGTGCTTACTGACGGTTTTTTTTATCGTTGCGCCTTTATGGGCGATGACGTTCTGGTCCGGCCTTTCGCGCAACGTTTATCTTGCCAGTACGATGAATGTTTTTTGGCTCGCAGGTACAGTCGGTGTGATTGCCGCCGTACTGATTACCCTCATCGCCGTTGTTTTCTTTCGTCACCGCCTGACGCGGGTACAGCTCGCCAAACTTTTTTGCTACAGCGTCTTTATGATCGGCGTGTTTTCGTTACAGCTGCCTTCCGCGCTGGTGCGCTATCTCCCCCATCAAAGGCTCCAGTATCTGACGGAATATGACGTCTCTTTCCCTGGCCCCAGCCACGGCAAGTCGGGCCGTTGCGAAATGGGATTGTGGCTTAAAGATCGTCATCTTAACCGCTGGATACAGTTTTGCAGCAGCAGGGCATGGATCGCCGCAAATTGCGAAAGGGGCATGGACAGAATAGAAGTGGTGGAAGAGGCCAATCAGTACGGCGTCAGGGTGGTCAATTATTGGTGCGCCTGGTCACCCATTAAACCGTAAAAGGCGCTCATCTCTGGTGGAGATGAACGCCATCAAGCGTTAGCCCGTATTACGCATTCCCGCCGCGACCCCGGCAATGGTCACCATGAGTGCCTGCTCCACGTACGGGTCCGGCTCCTCACCGTTGATGTCCTGCAGGCGGGAGCGGTGCAGCAGCTCGGCCTGCA